>NZ_DLJR01000022.1:0-19757 GCF_002484365.1 Empedobacter sp. UBA7611 | reverse complement strand
TAACAAAATTTATTTTGATAAGTCAATTCTTACTTTCACTCCCAAAACCCTTTCGGAATCGGATTGCAAAGGTAATGCTTATTTCTAAACTCGCAAATTTATTTTTAAATAATTTTTGTCGCTATATAAGTCCTTATGTCAACTACAATACTACTCGTCTTTCGTATTGCGGTTGCAAATATACGCTCACATTATTCGTTTTTCCAAACTCATTTTACAATTATTTTACATTCTTCCCTTAAGTTGCTGGTACGATGGGAAATATTTTTTATTTTTTTTGATTAAAAACGAAAGATCGATAATTTTAGACATAAAGTAGGAGGTTTTTGAGTAACAATTTTCGAGTTAATAGGAGAAGATTGTAGTAATTTTAGCTAGAATTCTGGTTTTAAACCCCTCAAAAGTCTTTATATAATTACGTCTAATCATAAATTAATCGCATAGTTGAGAAAATAAAGTTTCAATTCTTTTTCGGTACTTTTTGAAGAGATAAAACTGAGGTTTATAATCTTTTTGATTGGATCTTTTCGCTGTTTCTAATCAAATATTAGCTTCATTAAATAAGTCAATTTGAATTGTTTGTAACAAATAATCTCTGTCACCAAGTAGTATTCAATATGATAGTTGAGATTTTATATATTTCAAAAAATGAAAATCATGAACAGATGCAGGACTAATATCAATACTCTGGAAAACACCTATTAAAGAACAAACAGCATAAATTTTATAGCCTTAAAAAGACATTTGCTGAGAAGCACAAAAACCTCTATTTAGTGCACTATACTGATATTCCTTTCAAATTTTTAAGCGATTAATTCTTGCTATTTTACACACTTCAAATGGTATACTATCAACGATAAAACAATTTTCAAATTCATTAAATTCTTTCGCTAATTTGAGTTGAATACTATTAATTTTCGCTGATAATCTCCCTTAAGTACTACGATTGTAAATACTTCGCTCAATTTTACACTTAGCACTATAGGAAGATTTCGAAATAAATGATTTTCACTATCAATACCCATAAATTGAGCTGTTAAAACATGATTTATAAATCAAAAAGTTTAGGTCTTCTACGTTGATAAATTAAAAGTGTATCTGTGGATATTTTTAGTAGAACTTCTAATATTCTTTCGCAATTCGAAAGTAAGTTGTTCATTGTAAATATTTTGTATTCAAATTAATTTACTTATTTTCAATTAAATGGACAACTTTATTATTTATTAATCAAATGTATAACAGGTATAAAGCTTTAGTTATAATACGATCTTTGAGTTTAATAATAATTTACAATTTTTAAAATATGTAGCTTTATTTATACTGGAAAATTCAGGGAGATATCCAACCCTCTCAATACTCATATCTAGAAACATAATGTTTACATTTCGATACACGAACACCGAACAAACCATACGGAACGGATATACAATGGATACAGAATGGATACAGCGCGGATACACAACCGATACAGAAAAGTGTCATTTTCGATATACACCGATACAGGATTTTAACACTTTTTAACACACTATTTCTCTAAGCAAAATATAAACATAGGTTTTTTTAACCGTTTTTCACTTTAAATAATTTGAGTTTTTAGATTATTAATATTTCGATTTAAGTGTATTTTAATAATGTACTGATTCAATGTTTGTGCAGTAATTTTAGCTAGAATTCTGGTTTTAAACCCCTCAAAAGTCTTTGCATAATTGCGTATAATCATAAATTAATCACATAGTTGAGAAAAAAAAGTTTCAATTCATTTTTGATATTTTTTGAAGGGACCTTTTCGGTGTTTCTAATTGTATATGAACTTCATTAAATAAATCAATTTGAATTGTTTGTAACAAATAATCTCTATCACCAAGTAGCACTCAATCTGATAGTTGAGATTTTATATCTTTCAAAAAATGAATATCATGAACAGATGCGGGACTAATATCAATACTCTAGAAAACACCTCTTAAAAAACAAACAGCATGAAGTTTATAGCCATAAAAAGACAATTGCTGAGAAGCACTAAAACCTCTATTTGGTGCACAAAACTGATGCTCTTTGCAAAATTTAGAGTGATTAATTCTTGTTATTTCACAAACTTCCAACGGCATAATATCAACGATAAAACAATTTTTAAATTCATTAAATTCTTTCGCTAATTTGAGTCGAATATTATTAATTTGCTCTGATAATCTTCGTTTTCTACGATTGTAAATACTACGCTCAATTTTACAACTTAGCGCTTTAGGAAGATTTCGAAATAAATGATTTTCACTATCAATACCCATAAATTTAGCTGTTAAGACAAGATTTATGAGTTATAAATCAAAAAGTTTAGGTCTTCTACGTTGATAAATTAAAAGTGTATCTGTGGATATTTTCGTAGAACTTATAATATTCTTTCATAATTTGTAAGTAAGTTGTTCATTGTAAATGTTTTGTACTTAAAACAATTTACTGATTTTCAATCAAATGAACAACTTTATTATTTAGTAATCAAAATGCACAACGGGTAAAACTAATATTTTTAATCATAATTTTGATTTAAGTTTTGTAAAAAATCAGCCATATCCTCAATTCGTAATTGCAGCTTACTCCCTACTTTAAGGCAGGATGAAGGCAACATAGTGGCAGTAGAGTGTATACAATACTTTTTTTGGACGGTTGAAAGTTGACAGCAATTCGTCTAAGTTCCCGATACTAAAATCAGAGATTTTCACTCGAACTGACGAAAAGTACAATTGTTTTTCAAGAGTTTTAATTTTGTTGACAGTTCGAGTTGAAAAAAAATGGTGAATCATTACACTCGAGTTTTGTATTTTCACTGTATGAAATGATTAGGCGGTGAATATTTGCTGAATCAAACAAATAGGCAGCGGCTACTTTTGGGTTATGGGCTCGGGAGAGGTTTCGAGAAGCGAAATAAATTAGTAACTAATCTATACTTTCATAATCTTTTTTATCGAGTTGATAATCAATAAACGATACTTTTCTGAGCTTCGCATTTCGTTTTGGAATAATAGGGTAACCTTTGGCTTCGGCAAATACTTTTGTGAATTTTGCGCCGAAATATAGAATTGTTGCAACATAATAAATCCACAACAAAAGAATAACCAACGAACCTGCCGATCCAAAAATGGTAGAATATTTGGAGTTTGCGATATAAATACCAATTAAATATTTTGCAATAAAGAATAGAATCGCCGTAAAAAACGCTCCTACAAAAGCTTGTTTTGCTTTGATACGTGCATCGGGAAGAATCTTGAAGAGAATATAAAATATCAAAATCGAGATTGAAATACTCAATGTATTATTAAGAAGAATAACTGTGGTCTTCGTCATAATGGTATCGAGTTCGAAAAGACTGAAAATTTCTTCTCCAAAACTCATTAATATACTATTTAATATTACTGTTGCTATTAAAACTATTCCTAATGAAAGGATAATCAAAAATGAAAGCCCTCTATTTATTACAAATTTCAACCAAGCTCTACGAGGAACTGCTTCGACACGCCAAATAAGATTGAGACTATCTTGCATATCGGTGAACATTGTTGTAGAACCAAAAATCAAAATTCCGATACCTATATATAAAGCAAGCGAACTATCTCCTGAAATGGTAGAATTTGTAACAAAATTTTGTACAGCTAAAGCGACATCTGGACCAACAATATTTTTAAGCTCATAAAACATTCGGTTTTCGATAGCATCTTTCTTAAAGAATAAACTTGCACTGGAAATTACAATCAGAATTAATGGAGAAAGTGAAAATAATGCGTAATAAGTTAACGAAGCGCTCAATTTCATAATTCGGTCCTCACCAAATTCAACAATTGTCTGTTTTAAAATATTAAAATAGAATTTTAGTTGCTTCATTAAATTAGTTTAGAGATTAAAGATACAAATTCATAAAATCTATAACAAAAAAAAGACCATTCGATGAATGGTCTTTAAAAATATATCTTAAATCTTAGCTTACACTAACATTGTAACAGGATTTTCGATGTACATTCTTAATGTTTGTAAGAATTGTGCACCTGTTGCTCCGTCTACTGTTCTGTGATCACAAGCTAAAGATAATTTCATTGTGTTACCAACTACAACTTGTCCGTCTTTTACAACTGGTTTTTGAATAATTGAACCAACTGATAGGATACAAGAGTTTGGTTGATTGATAATCGATGTGAATGATTCGATTCCAAACATACCTAAGTTTGAAACAGAGAATGTTGATTTTTCCATTTCATCTGCTTTTAATTTGCGATCTCTTGCACGACCTGCATAATCTTTGACCTCAGCAGAAATTTGAGCAAATGATTTTTGATCTGTATTTTTAACAACAGGAACCAATAAACCATCTTCTACAGCAACTGCCACACCGATATTGATATCTCCATGTTGAATAATTTCTGTATCTGTCCAAGTAGAATTAACAGCTGGATGTTTGCGTAAAGCCATTGCACATGCTTTCACAATCATATCGTTGAATGAAATTTTCGTATCAGGCACTGAGTTTAATTGTTTGCGCGCAGCAATCGCATTATCCATATCCAACTCTACATTTAAGTAATAATGAGGAGCTGTAAATTTAGATTCAGCCAAACGTTTAGCGATAACTTTTCTCATTTGAGAATTTGGAATCACTTTATCTTCTCCAGAAACAAAAGTTTGAGCTGGTTTAACTGATTCAGATTTTGCTTCCGCTTTTGGTTGAGCAGATGGTTGATAATTTTCGATATCTTTTTTCACGATACGTCCATTATCACCAGAACCTTTCACCTCTGCTAAATTAATTCCTTTATCTTTTGCAATTGTTTTTGCTAATGGCGATGCAAAAATACGATCAGAAGAAGAAGTTTCTTCAACCTTATTATTTACATCTAATTGTACAACTACTGGTTTTTCGTCATCAACAACTTCTGTAGAAACTGCTGGTGCAGCAACTTTACCTCCGTTTGCTACAATTGCAGAAACGTCAGTACCAGCTTCACCAATAATTGCTAAAACAGAATCTACTGGTGCAGGCTCGTTCACTTTAGCTCCTTGATATAATAAAACACCATCAAATTCTGATTCGAATTCTTGCACTGCTTTATCTGTTTCAATTTCTGCTAAAATATCACCTTCCGCAACTTGATCTCCAACATTTTTGTGCCAAACAACTACAGTTCCTTCTTCCATTGTATCAGAAAGACGAGGCATTGTAATTACTTCCACATTTGCAGGAATTTCTGCAACAGGTTTTGCTTCTTCTGTTTTTGTTTCGCTGGGAGTTGATTTTTCTTCTTTAACTTCAGTCGTAACTTTTGCTCCACCCCCGATTAAACCTGAAATATCTTCTCCTTCATTTCCGATGATTGCTAAAACTTCATCAACATTTGTTGACACTCCTTCTGCAACACCTTGATATAATAATACTCCATCAAATTCTGATTCGAATTCTTGGATTGCTTTATCTGTTTCGATTTCTGCTAAGATATCACCCTCAGCAATTTTATCTCCTACATTTTTGTGCCATTTTACAACAGTTCCTTCTTCCATTGTATCGCTTAAGCGAGGCATTGTAATAATTTCTGCCATGGTTTTTAGTTGTTTTCGATTTTATCTAAGAATGGATAATTTTCTTCTGAATAGATATAATCATACATTACGTGTTCTTCTGGATAGTTAGAGTTTTCTGCAAATTCTGCACATTCTTCTACCATCACTTTTACTTCATCAATAATTGCATCTAATTGTTCTTTAGTTGCCCAATTGTTTACTAAGATATGATTCTCAACATTCAAGATTGGATCTTCTTGTTTGTACTCTTCCACCTCTTCTTTTGTACGATAAGGCTCAGCATCAGACATAGAGTGACCTCTATAACGATATGTACGTACATCTAAGAAAGTTGGTCCATCTCCACGACGCGCTCTTTCAATAGCTTCGTAAGCTGCTTCTGCAACTTTTACAGGATCCATACCATCTACAGGCATACAAGGCATTTCGTATCCTAAACCTAATTTCCAAATATCTTCGTGGTTAGCAGTACGAGAAACAGAAGTTCCCATAGCGTATTGATTGTTTTCGCAAACAAAAACAACTGGTAATTTCCAGTTCATCGCCATGTTAAATGTTTCATGTAATGTACCTTGACGAGTTGCGCCATCTCCCATTAAACAGATTGTAACACCATCGCGATTAAAGAATTTATCACCAAAAGCAATTCCTGCTCCTAATGGAATTTGTCCACCAACGATTCCGTGTCCACCATAAAAATTATGTTCTTTACTGAAAACGTGCATAGATCCTCCTAAACCATGAGAAGTTCCTGTTTCTTTACCACATAATTCAGCCAAAATACGTTTTGGATCTACACCCAAAGCCATAGGCCAAACGTGACAACGATAAGCAGTAATCACATGATCTACACCAGGTTTCATTGCATGAATAAAACCGGCTGGTAAAGCTTCTTGACCATTGTATAAATGTAAGAAACCTCTAATTTTTTGCTTTAAATATAATGAACGACACTTATCTTCGAAGCGACGCCAAAAAGTCATATCACGATACCATTGTAGGTACGTTTCTTGCGTTAATTTTTCCATAATTGCACAATTCCGTTGGAACAAATTTAAACTAATCTATTTAGTGTACAAAATTGCTACCCTAAAAATTCGTCAGTAAAATGTAATGGAAGCAAATCTTTAGCAGAATTTATCACCAAAACATCACCTTCTTTTCCAGATAAAATAATTTCGATTGGTTGCGATTGTTTCTTTTCAATCTCTAAAATATATTGTCGACACATCCCGCATGGAGGCAATGGATAATTGACATTTGGCGTAGAAACAGCCAATTTTTCAATCTTAATATTTGGGAAGTTTGCATTTACATAAGCCAATAAACCTCTTTCGGCACAAGTTCCGACTGGATACGAAGCATTTTCTTGATTTGAACTCGAAAAAATTTCTCCATTTTCTAATTGAACAGATGCACCAACATTGAAATTAGAATAAGGCGCATATGCATTCAACGAAATATCATAAGCCTCTTCTACTACTTTTTTTTGTTCTGCTGCAAGCTCAGATTTACTCTCGAATCGTTCAAATTCAAAAGAATATTTTTCTTTTTTCATATAGAATTTACACCAAAGTGTATTATTTAATTAATTATTAAATACTTAAATCCTCTCAGCTATTTTATTCAATAGAAAAAGGAAGTAAATTTATAAAAAAATATTTTATGTTAGTGAAAATTTTTGCAAGTGCTATTTTCGGAGTTTCCGCAAAAACAATTATTGTGGAAGTTAATATTGATCAAGGTGTCGGGTATCATTTGGTTGGTTTGCCCGATAGCGCAATAAAAGAAAGTAATTTTAGGATAAATGCTGCACTAAAAAATTCTAATTTGAAATTACCTGGTAAAAAAATCACGATTAATATGGCGCCAGCAGATTTACAAAAAGAAGGTTCTGCCTATGATTTACCAATCGCAATTGGAATTTTAGCAGCTTCGGAGCAAGTAAATTCTGAACAACTCCATAAATTTATAATGATGGGCGAATTATCGCTAGATGGTTCACTTCGACCTATAAAAGGTGCATTGCCGATTGCAATACAAGCAAAAGAAGAAGGTTTCGAAGGAATTATTTTACCCAAACAAAATGCAGACGAAGCAGCTGTTGTAGAAGGAATCGATGTTTTTGCGGTTAATAACATCAGAGAAGTTGTTGATTATTTTAACGAAGAAATCATTTTACAACCTCATCAAGTTAATTTAGATGATTATTTTTTTAGTGAAATGAATAATTATCCTTTCGATTTTGCTGATGTAAAAGGTCAAGAAAATGTAAAACGTGCGATGGAAATCGCTGCTGCAGGAGGACATAACATTATTTTGATCGGTCCTCCAGGAAGTGGAAAAACAATGTTAGCCAAACGAATTGCTTCAATTCTTCCGAAAATGACCGTACAAGAAGCGCTCGAAACAACAAAAATTCATAGCGTTGCTGGAAAATTATCTAACAAATCATTAATTGTAAGTCGTCCTTTTTCTAGTCCACATCATTCTATATCGGATGTCGCCTT
Source organism: Empedobacter sp. UBA7611 (assembly GCF_002484365.1). Classification (NCBI taxonomy): domain Bacteria; kingdom Pseudomonadati; phylum Bacteroidota; class Flavobacteriia; order Flavobacteriales; family Weeksellaceae; genus Empedobacter; species Empedobacter sp. UBA7611. The sequence continues at coordinate 11,691 of NZ_DLJR01000022.1, read as the reverse complement.
AGTCGGCGGTGGTTCTTATCCACAACCTGGAGAAATTTCTTTGGCGCATAATGGTGTTTTGTTTTTGGATGAATTACCCGAATTTAAGCGAACTGTTTTAGAAGTTATGCGTCAACCTTTGGAAGATCGAGAAGTCACAATTTCGAGGGCAAAATTCACTGTGAATTATCCTGCGAGTTTTATGTTAGTAGCTTCTATGAATCCAAGTCCGAGCGGTTATTTTATGGATGATCCAAACAACACTTCCTCTTTAGCGGAAATGCAACGTTATATGAATAAAATTTCTGGACCACTTTTGGACCGAATTGATTTACATATCGAAGTGAATCCTGTTCCGTTTGATGATTTGTCGCAAGAACGTCGTGGCGAAAAAAGTGCTGTGATTCGTGAACGTGTCATTAATGCAAGAAATATCCAGACCAAACGATTTGAAAATACAAAAGTCCATTACAACTCGCAAATGGGACCAAAAGAGTTGGATACTTTTTGTGATTTAGATGATCATTCGAAGCATTTAATCAAAGTTGTTATGGAAAAATTAAATCTTTCTGCTCGTGCGTATGATCGAATTATTAGGGTTGGACGAACAATTGCAGATTTAGATAATTCTGAAACTATTCTTTCAAAACATATTAGTGAAGCTATTCAGTATAGAAGTTTGGATCGAAATCAGTGGATGTGAGTTTAATTATTAATGATGAATGATGAATTATGCGTTATGCAAAAAAAAGGAATCTCTTTCAAGATTCCTTTTCCATTTACTAAAATTCAAATTCACCAACCAAAATTCCTTCGCCGCCAGAATTTGGCTTGTTATTCTGGAAAGTAATCATTTTCTTCACTTGTTTTCCTGAGCTATACATCAAGTAAATCTCTGCCGAAATAGTTGTTGGCCCTGAAATACTCATTTGTCTTTCTCCGAAAAAATTCGTTTCTATTTTATATTTTCCTTTGATCGCTTTTTTTAACATAAATTGTTCTGGTCCGAAACCTTGCGTCACATCCTCACTCATTCGTCCACCAATCGCAGTTGTACGATGTCCGTAAAAACATTTCTCGCCATTTGGATCCGTCACCCACAAATCAATATCGGTCATATCTTTATTCCAATTCATCACCACACGAATATCAACCGGAATATCAACAATGATATCTTTATTAATTTTCGATAAATTCAATTCTTTTCGATGAAGCGAAATCAAATTATTAACTTCAGGAACAATAATCTCCGTAATATCTCGATCACGATTGGCAATTTCTACTGAATAATCATTCGTTAATACTTTATACAGATATTCTAAAGCCGATTGATATTGCTCATTGTCTTGTAACGCCAAGGCATAATCACGATAACTTTGTGCATCAAAAGGTCGCCAATCCAAGACTTTTTTTGTGATAAATAATTCGGTTTGATATTCTTCAATTTCTTTCAATTTGTATGCTAACATTTTATACAATTCTGCATCTTCTAAACCTAGATCTGCAATCGAGCTTAAAATTTTAAGACCAGTTTCTTTTTCTTTTTTCTGAAAGAAAAATGTTGCCACATCAAAATAATAAGCAGGCGTTTCGGCATAATCTTTTCTCAAATCTAAATAAGTTTGATATGGATTTTTAGACGCTTCTATCAACTTCATGTATTCTTTATCCGATTTTACATTGACTATTTTAATTTCCGGAACCGAAGCAGATGTTTCATCCTTCATTTTTTTATCTGCAACAAAATTAGCCGAAGCATAACCTAAACTTCTCGATTCTCTTCTCACTCCATTTGCTGTAACTACCATAGCTTGTTCTGCACTAGATTCCATCTCCATTACAGCTGTTGTTCTAGGCTCTGGCATTACCATATTCACTTGTACAGTCTCTTCTAAATAAGTTGTAGAATCCCCAACAGGTTTTGGATATTTTGGTTTTATATATTTAAAATCTTTCTTCCACCATTCTTTCAATTCCTTTGCTTTCGCAATTGCATTTTTCAACAAATCAGCTTTTCGAGTTTCATTTTGTTCAAAACCTTGTTTCGATAATTTATTAAATTCACTTTGCAATTCCGCTGGTGGATTGATTTTATACTTTACATAATCCGAAACATTTTCTAAAACAATCAAACTTGTGTTCGATGTTACAATCGAAAATTGTTTCCCAATTTCTTCTATCTCTGTTTTATTTTGCTCTGGATTCAATTCCAAATAATTCACTTTACTTTGCGCCCAAATTTTACTAATTTCAGGATTTTGTGTTGCTTTACTCAAATCCAATTCTTTGTTGAATTCCACTTTTCCGTTTCGTCCAAACATCATCGTTAATTTTGCATTAGGATACTGAGAAATTCCCGCAATCGAAATTCCATTGTTCACATCATTTGTCGAAATTGGATAAACTTCTCCCGCTGTATTATTGATAATTCCTAAGAATTGAACCGAACTTTCATTGATTTGTTTGAACGCATTTTCTACAGAATTTTCATTTAGATTGATAAATTTTCCTCCAACTTTTTGCGCAATCATTTTCAAAACACCATAATTGGAAGTCGGCGAAGACGCAATTGTATAGAAAGGTTTATCGATATTAAATATATTCGAACCAAAAGATGAAATTCCGTCCGAAAACAAAAGATATTCGTCTGCTTTCAGACTTGCTGGAAGAATTTTCGCATAATTTGTTCCTCCATCATACGTCACATTTTCCAAATATTTTTTCAATTCTGACCAATCACCATTTTTAATTTGAAAAAATCTCGATTTTTCCAAAGAAAAATTCAATAACGAAACTTCAATATTTAGATTTTTTTGTTGAGAAATAATTTTATCTAAAAATTCTAACTCTTTTTGATGATTTCGTTTCAAACCACTCAACGAATTATCCCAGATAATTCCAATATTTTTTGACCAAACTTTTGGTTGAGATTTTGCATCAACCAATAAATTCGCATAAAAATAAACCGAACCATCTACATTTTTCTGAACAAAAGATTCTACATTATTCGGCGATTTCGGAAGATTAATAATCAATGATTTTTTAGGTGTAAAATCTGTTTTCGACAAATTTGCTTCATATATATTACTATTTTCCGAAAAATTGAACGAACCATCTGGCGTTTCAATCAATTGTGGTTTTCCAGCAGCATTGTACACTTTTGTTGTCAAATTAAACTTCGCAATTTTTTTCGAAGAATCTAACGGCAAATGATATTGATACGACGATTTATCCAATTTTAATTCTTGGTAATACGATAACTGAATCGTACGTGAACCTTTTGCTGGAATCGGAGAAATACGAGTTCGAAAATTATTTCCTTCTACTTTTTCGATGATTCCAGGGTCGATATTTTGCTTCTGAATACTTTCGAAAACCTCAACCGCACGCACTTTTGTAACAGGAACTGCATTTCGCAATTTTCCATTAATATCAATTGCATATCCACTAACAGTCGTGTTTTCGGGCAAAGGGAAAACTAAATTCCCTTCAAGATTTCGACTTGATGAATTTGTAAAAACTAAAGTTGTTGTCGTTTTGGCCAAATTTCCAAAAATCTCAACTTGCACATTCATCGATTGCAAACTCACAGAATTTTCGTCTGGGCGTTCACCAATTTCGATACGCGGAAATCCGATTCGAATATCTTGCGCATTTATTTTTGTAGAAAAAAACATTCCAACAAAAACAAAGAAAAAAGAAAATAACTTTTTCATATTGTTTGATTTGTAAGTTAGATGCAACAAATTACAAAAAGGTTGGTTGATGTGAAAAAGTTTTAAGTGTTGAGTTGTTAGTTATAAGTTTATTTCAGATTTCCCCTTTTGTCAGAATCACATTTACTTGATTCGCATTATCAAAATTATCTTTCTGAACTTGATTTTAGAATCGAATATTTTTTTACAAAATCAGAAATAAATCATTATATTTGATTGAATTACAATTTATAATAAAATGAAAAATATATTATATATAACGGGATTAGTTTTAATATTAACTTCAATTTTATTAATCTTAGAATTTTCTGATTCTAATAGAATGAGCTTAATTGCAGGAATGATTTTGCCAATAGGATTAGTATTTAACATTTTAGGTTTTACTTTAAAAACTAATCCACTAAAAGAATAATTTAATATTCTGCCATAAATATTAAATCGAAAAGCCAATTGCTCTTAGAAACAATTGGCTTTTTGATTTATTTTTTAATATCTATTTTCTCTCGCTCTTTATCTTCACTCACTTTGTAAGCTTTCAAGACTTCGCGAACAATTTTGTGTCGAACAACATCTTTATCATCCAAATAAATAAATCCGATATCTTTTACATCTTTCAATATATTAATCGCTTCACGTAAACCAGATTTTTGTTTTGGTGGTAAATCGACCTGACCAGGATCTCCTGTGATAATAAACTTAGAATTTTTTCCCATACGCGTCAAAAACATTTTCATCTGAGCATAGGTTGTGTTTTGCGCTTCATCAAGAATTACAAAAGCTCCGTCCAATGTTCGACCACGCATAAATGCTAAAGGCGCTACTTCTATCACTCCTTTTTCGGTATAAGACGAAAGTTTCTCGAACGGAATCATATCTTTCAACGCATCATACAAAGGTTGTAAATATGGATCTAATTTATCTTTCATATCACCTGGTAAAAAACCTAAATTCTCGCCAGCTTCTACGGCAGGACGTGTCATAATAATTCGGCGAACTTCTTTGTTCTTTAACGCTTGTACCGCCAACGCAACAGCAGTATAAGTTTTTCCCGTTCCAGCAGGCCCAATTGCAAACACCATGTCTTTGTTGTAAACAGTTTGTACCAGCTTTTGTTGATTAGGCGTTTGAGGTTTGATGATTTTACCATTTACACCGTGTACAATAATTTCGTCTTCTTTTTTTATTTGAAGCATTTCATTATTATCTTCGGTCATAATGATTTCGAGTTCGCGATCAGATAGTCGATTGTATTTGTGAATATGCTGAATTACTCGTTGCATTTTTTGGTCAAATACTTTCAGAACATCTTCATTTCCAAATACTGTTAACTCTCTTCCGCGAGCAACAATCTTTAATTTTGGATAATATTCTTTGATTCTTTTTAGATGTTCATTATTAGCACCATAAAAATCTTGAGCATTAATTTCGGCTAATTCAATATTAATTTCTGTCAAATGAGATTGTTTTTTTGGTTCACTTACACAAAAATAAAGAATAATAAACAATATATTTGCTAATTATTAGAGAATAGTGGCAATTATTACATTAACATCGGATTTTGGAGTCAAAGATTACTTTGTTTCTAGCGTTAAAGGCGCAATTCTAAAAGAATTGGCCGATGTTACAATTGTAGATATTTCGCATCATGTTAATCCTTATGATTTATCTGAAGCTGCCTATATCATTCGTAATTCTTACGAAGAATTTCCCGAAGGAACTATACATATTATTGGAATTAATGCCTTAAGTACACCTTATCAGAAGCCGATTTGTGCATTAATCAATCATCATTATTTTATTTGTGCAGATAATGGAATTTTATCCTTGATTTGCCAAAAAAATCAACCAGAAGAAATTTACGAAATCACTGCTTATCCAGAAGGAATAGACAGTTTATTTCCAATGAAAAATTGTTTTGTACCAGTTGCATGTCACTTGGCGCGCGGCGGAGTTCCTGCTCTTTTAGGGAACAAACGTACCGAAATGAAGCAATTGAATGAGTTGAAACCAATTTATCGCGATGATAAATATATCATAGGAAATGTGATTTATATTGATCATTTTGGAAATGTTGTGAGTAATATTTCGAAAGATTTTTTCGATGAAATTGCACAAGACAGAAAATATAAAATTTTGCTTCGTCAGAAAGATTTCTCGATGACCGATATTACTGTTATTTATGAGCATTACAACGAAGTTGTACAAGATTTTAACAAAGAAGTGCAAGCTTTTGGACGAACATTGTGTTTGTTTAATTCGGCAGGATTTTTAGAAGTTACTTTATACAAGAGTAATCCAACAATATCAGGAGGTGCAAATCAGTTAATGGGATTAAAGAAAAACGATACAATTACAATTGAATTTGAAAATTAACGCTGAGAAAATTTAGTATTAGAGAGTTTACAATAACTATATGACTTATAATTATTTAATATACAAAGCAATACACGTTATCTTCGTGGTAAGTTACTTTGCTGGTTTATTTTACATTGTTCGTTTGATGATTTATCATACAGAAACGCAACAAATGGAAGAACCAAAAAAATCAATTTTGCAGGATCAATATACCTACATGGAGAAAAAATTATGGAATGTAATTACCGCTCCTGCCTTGGTTATTTTGATTATTATGGGAATCAATATGCTTTTTAAAAGACCTTTTCTATTAGAACATCCTTGGATGAAAAGCAAATTGGGAATGATAAGTGTTTTATTAATTTATCATTTTTGGTGCTGGCGAACGTTGAAACAAATCCAAAATAAAGTTTTCAAATACACTTCTGTTCAATTGCGAATGATGAACGAATTGGCGACTATTTTATTATTTGTTATCGTGTTTGCTGTGATTCAAAAAACAGATTTTGGTCAAAATTGGTATTGGTCGATTGTCAGTTTCTTTGGTTGTGGTATACTACTTATGCTTATTGTGCGTTTAATTAATCGTAATAATAAAAAATAACATGTGGACAATCTTCAAAAAAGAGTTTTCCAATTTTTATTTAGGCTTCAACGCTTATTTAGCAACCGCAACATTTGTTATCGTTTCGGTTTTGTTCCTTTGGTTTTTTGATAACGAATTCAATGTTTTCAATACTGGAAATGCTTCTTTAAGTAGTTTTTTCTTTGTTGGACCTTGGATTTTTCTATTCATGATTCCAGCTTTAACGATGAAATTAATCGCAGAAGAGCAAGCAAACGGAACACTATTGTGGTTATTCACACTACCTATAAAAAATAACCAAATTATTTGGGGCAAATATTTAGCAGTCGTTTCAGTTGTTGTTTTTTGTTTACTTTCAACTTTCTTGTTCACTATTACGTTGCAAGAATTTTTGATGCCCGAACAAGAATTAGATTACGGAACAATTTTTTCTGGTTATTTAGGACTTTTCTTTCTAGGAAGTTTATTCGCCGCAATTGGTTTATTTACTTCATCTATTACCAAAAATCAAGTAATGGCTTATGTTTTGGCGGTTTTCTTTTGCTTCATTATTTTTTATGGATTCGAAAGTTTAGCGTCATATAATTTACTTGGTTCGATGGATTTCTATGTTCAAAAAATTGGAAGTTTTACACATTACAACCAGTTTTTGAAAGGAATTATTGACACACGAGATTTACTTTACTTTTTGATTTTGATTGGAATCTTGAATCAAATTTCAATTGTTAATCTTGAAAATAAAAAATAGTGCCATGAAAAAATTAAACAAAAAACATCTAATTACTTTCATCGCATTTATCGCGCTTTTTATCATTGCTCAATTTTTTTATACGCGAATTGACATGACAAAAGACAAACGTTTTACGTTAACTTCTACAACCGAAAAGTTAGTAGAAAATGTAAAACAACCGCTTAAAATTGAAATTCTTTTGGGTGGAGATTTAACGGGCGATTACAGAATTTTGAAGAACGAAATTCAATTTTTATTAGACGAACTTCGCGAAAAAAATAGTAATATTTCTTATTCTTTTGTTGATCCTGTAGATTTAGGACAAGCCGAATTAGAGCAAAATAAATTAGCTCCAGTTCCAATTAAAACAGACAAAGGAATTTTGAATGTTTATCCGTATGCAAAATTAACTTACGGTGACAAATCGACTAATATGGAGGTTTTAGTGAATGACCCTTCTACTCCATTTGAAAAATTAGCATTAGCATCTACTGAAAAATTAGAATATTTATTTGCCGAAAAAATTCAGAAAGCAACCAATTTTGAGCGCAAAAGAGTTGGTTTTATCGTTCATCATGACGAATTACCAGAAGTAAATATTCAAGGATTAGGTTCTGCTTTGTCAGAAAAATATGATGTTGAGATCTACCTTAATCCAATAGCAAACAAATCGTTTACTTTACAACCTTCTGATTTGGATAGTTTGAAACGTTTTGACGCCTTAATTATCGCAAAACCTACATTACCTTTTTCTGATATGGATAAATTGGTTTTGGATCAATATATCATGAATGGTGGAAAAATGATGATGGCTGTGGAAACTGTCGATGCTGAAATGGATTCTATTTTCCGAAGTGGAAAAATCGTTGCTTTTCCAAGAGATTTGAAGTTAAATGATTTCTTATTCAATTATGGTGTTCGTATTCATCCAGCTGTTATCAAGGATATGAATGGGGCGCAAATTGTTTTGGCTGATGGTGAAACTGCAGGAAATACAAGTTACAATTATTACAATTGGCCTTATTTTGAATTAGGAATTAAAGGTGAAGAAAACCCAATTACAAGTTCGATCGATCATGTTTTATTTCAATTTGCGAATCCAATCGAGTTATTAAAAAATCCAAATATTAAACAAACCGTTTTGTTGAGTTCTTCTGAACAAACAAGTTTGAAACCTGCTTTAAATTATATTCAATTAAACGAAGTCGAAATCGAAAATCCTGAAGAATATAAAATGGGTAAAATTCCGATGGCAGTTTTATTAGAAGGGAATTTCAATTCGGCTTATGCTTCGCGTTACGAACGTAAAGAATTTCCGAATTTCAAACCGAAAACTACCGATGGTAAAATGATTGTCATTTCGGATGGAGATGTTTTGAAAAATGCTTTGTGGAGAGGAATTCCGATGCAATTAGGTGAAAATAAATTTTCGGTTCGACCAGATAATCCAGATGGAAAACCGAAAACATACGCTAACCAAACATTTGTAATGAATGCGATGGATTATTTATTAGGCGATTCTGATTTCTTGGCTTTACGTAATCGTAAATTAGAGATTCCGTTGCTAAGTGAAACGACTGTTTTACAAGAAAAATCTACTTGGCAAATGATCAATCTTTTAGTCCCAACGACAATAATTATTGCATTAGCAGGAACTGGATTTTGGCTTAGAAAAAAGAGATATAGTAAATAGATTGACTATTTTAAATTGACGATATACGATTCATTCCATCAATAATATTAAAATAAAATAATTTAATACACTTATTAGAGTCTTATTTTTAAAAATGTATACTTTCTAAGCTCTAAATAAGCAATTTATCCGATAATTTGTTTATTTTTAGTGATTACATTTAAACTAGACTTAATGCGGGCTATCTCTACATATTTTTACTTAATACTATTATTATTTGGAATTAATTTTTCATTTGGACAATACTATGATATCCAAAAACTAAAATCTGTTGAACGATTTTTCTCTAAATTGCCTATTTATAAGGGTTTAACGATTGTTAAAGTTTCAATTTGAAGTACTCTAACGCATTGAAATCCTTGATTTGTTGTACCAATTGTTGTACCTTAGAATCACGTTACATTCGTTTGCATCAGCAAGTTACAAAAATATTTCACTTGTTTGCATTCGTTTAGAAAAGTAGATTTTTAACCCATAATACAATTTCCAATGGCTTCAATCAAATTAGTACTTCGCACCAACCAAGAAGATAAAACAGGACATAGTCCATTGTATATACGTTTAATCAAGGATCGTAAAACAAAGTTTATTGCAACTGGAGTAAAGTTGAAAGAAAACGAATGGGATGATGTTAAACAAAAAGTAAAACGTAATTATCCCAACTCTACGAGAATGAATGCTTTCTTAGCACAAAAGATTGCAGATGCAGAAGCTATGGTTGCAGACAATGAGCGTAAGCGTGGAAATATCTCCGCTAAGCGATTAAAAGAAGCCATCAAAGGAAAAGATATCAAAAACTTTTTTGAGTACTCTTATGAGCGTTGTGAGCGTATCAAAGGAAGTGTATCTCCAAGAACATATAAGAATTACAAAAACTATGTAAAGAAATTCGAAGAGTTTCTCGGACATAATGAAGTCTATTTTGATGACATTACCGTAACTACTTTAAATGATTACGTGAATTACCTAAGCAATAAACTAAAAAACGGAAATACTACAATTAGTTATTCATTGAACATTTTAGCGATTATGTTTAAAGATGCCATTCGTGAAGAAATCATCAGTTTAAATACCTATCCATTTGCGAGTGTACGAATCAAAAAAGACAAGAGTACAAGATTGTTTTTAAACAAAGAACAAATAGAGCAGCTAAAAAATCACAAGAGTTCATTTGGTCAAACTGATACGTATTTCAGAGATATGTTTATTTTCAGTTGTTATGCCGGAGGGTTACGTTTCAGTGATGTCGTTACCTTACAATGGAAAAACTACGATGAAAACGAACAACGTATCAGATTAAACATTCGTAAAACTAAACGTTCACATCAATTTAAAGTAGGTCAATCGGCTTTAGAGATATTAAACAAATACCGAAAAGAAACTTCCGAAGCAGACGATTTTATTTTTCCAATCATTTCAGAAGCTAATTTCTTCGAACAATCCAACGAATACCAACTAAAAGTAATAGGTAGTAAAAATGTTTTATGTGGTCAGAAATTGCGTAGAATGGGTAAAGAATTAGAATTTCCATTCTCATTATCTTTTCATTTAAGCCGACATACATTTGCAACCCAAGCATTAGCTAACGGTATGCGTATTGAGTATGTATCAAAACTTTTAGATCACTCGGATATTGGAACAACTCAAATCTATGCTAAAATAGTAAACGAAGAATTAGACAAAGCTGTAGAGCAATTCATTGAATAATAAAGAAATAGAATTTTTAAACGACACCTATTGTCATTGTAAAGTGTTAATTTACATCTAATTACTTTAAAAGATGTTTAACAACTAAAACTTAACCTACGATGGCGTATCTGATTAAAGAAGCTGTACAATTTAAAGAATGTACACACGTTGCTTTACACAACGTAAAGTCGGAAGAATTTGATATTATAGAGGTTCAACCTCTTACAAATGACGGTTATTGTCAAGCATTGATTGACAAAGTATTTGAGATTTCTCATTCTGAAATTGCTGATTTTATCAAACATCAACTCTTGTATGTAAAAGATAAGCTGCATTGGATCAATAAGTTTGAAAAGTTAGTTTCAGTAAATGAATCATTATTTAAGAAACAAAGGAATAAAACTAAATTAATCAAGATTATTTCTTCAGCAGATTTAATCCGCTCAACTTTAATCAAACCAACTACGATTAAAGACGAAGATAGACCTGCACCAAGATATGTCAATGCAGATTCAGAAGAACGTTATTTTTCTTTTTATAAAACGCAGAAAGTTTTTGAACAAATTGAAGATTTTTGCGATCAAATCATTTTCTTAACCAATGAGAAATACGAATATGAACAAGCCAATATTCATTTTATCAATCCAAAACTTCCAGAATATTCAGAACAATGCACCAAGAAAATTGAGCAATTACTACACATCAGAAGATTAAAGGAAGAATTGCAAGTAGTTAAGGAAGAAAAATGCAATTACAATAAATTACAATTCAACGGAAACGTCAATCAGTTGGTTGATGTTTTTTACCAATTATCCAGAGAGTTGTTTGTCAATGGAAGATCTTATTTAGATGGAAATGTAAACGATATCGCTAAAATGATTGCCTATTCTTTTGTAGACAAAGACGGAAACAATCTAAGTATTACCCGTAGTGCATTTGTATT
>NZ_DLJR01000050.1:0-34882 GCF_002484365.1 Empedobacter sp. UBA7611 | reverse complement strand
TTAACAAGGGGAAGATTACAAGTCATCATCATTACTACAAGATGATATAAAAGAACTTGTTGTTAATAATAAAGTAAGACTTAATAAAGTAAATTTTTTCATAGTAATAAATTTTAAAATTGATTTTTAATTGTCCTAACGATTAGGTTCTAACAATGATATAAAGATTTTTTTAAGAAAAAAAACAATAAGTGTAAATTAGAAAAAAAATCTATTTAAGTAATTAAAAAAGGATAATTTTCTATGTATTTATTAATATAAGACTATTAAACATAATCATTATTATACACCTCTTTTAAATGGCTTAAAACTTTGATATTGTGAGAGTGCAGTTTTGAACAAACAAGTTTGTAATTTAAAATGCTCTGAAAGAAGCATTTAATCGTTGAGTGAAGGTATTCATATCAGACAAAATTATTTTTCTTTCGTACTAATTTTTTACTGCAACGTTATTATTTTTTTATAACTCTCTATAGAGTTTATTCGTGTTTTCTTCGACCGTTCTTCGACCATTGTCCTCGCAAAGGTGCATTTTTCCGCAAGTTCGTCGAAGGACGGTCGAACAAAGGTCGAACGATGGTCGAACAAGAGTAAAATGAGCTGTTTTTGGAGATAAGCCGAAACATAGATACACAAAGGTTTGTAGAAGAATTAAGATTAACCTAAATCTATTATTGATAAAAATATTGGAGGACAGAAGTGGACAAATGTGGACAAAACCGGACATTTGTGGACACTTTTTGCAAAAAATGTGATTTGTATTGTTTAAATGATTATATTATAACTATTTGATTATTTTAAATTGTTTTGATTGAATTAATAATATTCTTGATAAAAATGATAAAATACGATTATCTGTAAATTGTTTAAAATAAAATAGAGAATAGTTTTTTGTTTATATGAACGATTATAATCGATTATTCGAGGAAATGTGTTATTTGAGAAAATAGAATTGTTTATATTTGATTGTTTGAACTCACATGATTAGAAAATTAATATGAAAAAATTTATTTTAAGTTTGGCTATCCTTGCGATGGGTGCTTATTCTTATGCACAACAAATAACCATTGAAGGGATATATGGCGGAAAATACCGCGAAAATTCTTTGTACGGTGTGAACTCATTGAACGATGGAGAAAATTATACTATTCTGACAAAAGACGGATTGGTAAAACGTTCGTATGAATCGACATTGAAAAAAGGTCAGACTTCTGATGTAGTTGTCGTTCCTGGAAAGTTTGAAGGTTATGAATTTAGTTCTGATGAGCGTTACGTTTTATTGCAAACTAATTCGCACCAAATTTATCGCCATTCGTTTACAGCAAAGTTTGAAGTGTATGATACACAAACAAAATCGAAAGTATTGTTATTTGATGGAAAAGGAATTCAAGAGCCTTTGTTTTCGCCAGATGCTTCTAAGGTAGCTTTTGCTTTTGAGAATAATTTATACATTCAAGACTTAAAGTCGAACAAGGTAACGCAAGTTACGACTGATGGTAAAAAGAATAATATTATCAACGGGATTAATGATTGGGTTTATGAAGAAGAATTTGGTTTTGTAAGAAATTTTGATTGGAATGCTGATGGAACGTCTTTGGCTTATGTTCGTTTTGACGAATCGAAAGTCAAAGAAATTAATATTCCGATTTACCACAATAATCTTTATCCACAAGAATTACGTTACAAATATCCAAAAGCAGGACAAGACAATTCGGAAGTTTCGTTACATGTTTTTGATACGAAGAATAACTCAACTGCAAATGTTAATTTAGGCGGAGTTCAGAATTATTACATTCCGAAAATTAAGTTCTCTTCAAAAGCGAATTTATTAACGGTTGTAACGTCTAACCGTCATCAAAATAATGTAGATGTTTCGTTTTATGATATCAACACGAAAAAAGTAAATAAATTATTTACTGAAACAAATAAAGCGTGGATAGAAACGGATAATTTAACATTAGAATTTTTAGCAGATAATTCGTTCTTATGGACTTCTGAGCGCGATGGAAATAACCATATTTACCATTATGCAGATAGCGGAAAGCTAATTAACCAAGTGACGAAAGGAGATTGGGAGGTAACGAATTACTATGGGTATAATCCTGGTAATAAAACACTTTATTATCAATCAAACTCAAATAATGGAAAACGTATTTCGACAGAAAGACAAATTTCTTCGGTTAGTTTAGATGGTAAGAAAACAACAATGTTGACGAAAAATAATGGAACAAATTCGGCTGCTTTCAGTAAGAATTTTACGTATTTCATTAATACTTTTTCGAATACAACAACTCCAAAAACAATTAGTTTGGTTGAATCTAAATCTGGAAAAGATTTGGGTGTTATCGTTGACAATACTTCTTTAAAAGATAAATTGACTACAGATAATATTGGAACAAAAGAATTATTTGTGTTGAAAACGACAGCAGGAAACGAATTAAATGCTTACGTAATCAAACCAAAAAACTTTGATCCAACCAAAAAATATCCAGTTTTGATGTATCAATATTCTGGACCAGGTTCTCAGAATGTAAATAATGCGTATTTCAACTCAAATGATTATTGGCACATGATGTTGGCACAAGAAGGTTATATCGTTTTCTGTGTTGACGGTCGTGGAACGGGATACAAAGGAGAAGATTTCAAGAAGCAAACGTATTTACAATTAGGAAAATATGAGGTAGAAGATCAAATTGCTGCGGCAAAAGAAATTGGTAAATTACCTTATGTGGACAAATCTCGTATCGGAATTTGGGGTTGGTCTTATGGAGGATTCATGGCTTCGAATGTATTATTCAAAGGAAATGATGTGTTCAAAGCGGCGATTGCTGTTGCTCCTGTAACAAACTGGCGTTATTATGATTCTGTTTATACAGAGCGTTTTATGCGTACACCAGAAGAAAATGCATCTGGTTATGATGACAATTCACCAATTAATTATGCAAACGAGTTGAAAGGTAATTTCTTATTAATTTCTGGTTCTGCTGATGATAATGTGCATCCACAAAACACATTCGAATTATCAGAAGCTTTGGTACAAGCGAACAAAGATTTTGATATGGCCATTTATACAGATAAAGATCACGGGATTTATGGTGGAAACACGCGTATTCAGCTTTACCGAAAAATGACAAACTTTATCAAGAAGAATTTGTAAGAAAAAAGCTGTATTTATTAGAATACGCCAATGAATAAGATGAAACCTTATTCAAATTGACAAAAATCATACATTAAACAAAAAAAACCTCTGCATTGTCGGAGGTTTTTTTTATTTTCGTTGATTGCTAATAAAATCTAAATGATATATTAGCGCTTAGTTAAAGAAATTATGAGTCAAAAATTAACTTTAGAGCAAATTCAAAACTTTGAAGGAAAATATCCCAAACAGCTTTGGTATTTGTTTACGATAGAAATGTGGGAACGTTTTTGTTTCTACGGTATGAGAGGTGTTTTAGCAATTTTTATGACAGACCAACTAGGTCTTTTAGAAAAAGATGCTAATTTGAAATATGGCGCAATACAAGCATTTATTTATGCATTTACATTTATTGGAGGTATTTTCGCTGATAAAATATTAGGTTTCAAAAAGTCTTTAGTTTTTGGAGGTCTTTTTATGGTCATCGGAAATTTAATCATTGCCTATGATCCTCATACAATGTTTTATGTAGGAATTACCTGCACCATTATAGGAACAGGTTTTTTTAAACCCAATATATCATCAATGGTAGGTGAATTGTATAAAGAAGGAGATGTAAGACGTGATGCAGGTTATGGAATGTTTTATGCCGGAATAAATATAGGAGGTCTTTTAGGAGGTGCTTTGTGTGTTTATTTGGGAAAATATTACTCTTGGAGTTTATGTTTCTTAGCAGCAGCAATTGTAATGGTGATTGGTTTGATAACTTATTTTGCTACTAAAAAAAGTTTAGAACCTATAGGAAACACTCCATTAGAAAAAGATAGTATACAAAAAAGGACTTTTAAAGAAACAGCTGTTTACGTTGGTGCAATAGTTATATTACCTTTAATATATTTCTTAATTCATAGAAGTGATTTAACCGATTATTTTATGTACGGAATTGGTATTGCTGCGCTTTTGTATTTAGGATTCGAGATATTAAAATTAAATAATAGTTATAAGAAAAAAGTTTTAGCAGCTTTTATTTTTATTGTTATGTATTTGATTTTTAATGTTATTTATGAACAAAGTGGAGGTTCTTTATCTCTTTTCGCAAAAGATAACTTAGTACATAATTTACTATTCTTCGAAATTGATCCAAATATTATTAATAATAGTGCTAATTCATTTTTTATAATCATAGTAAGTCCATTAGCAGGATTGTTATGGATATGGTTAGCTAAAAAGAAAATAGAACCTAATACAATTATTAAATTCGGAATAGGGTTTTTATTCTTATCATTAGGATTCTTTTTATTTTATTCTTTACGATTCTTTGTAAACGATACAGGACAATCATCTCTTAATTTATTCACTTTTACTTGGCTAGTAATTACTCTAGGAGAGTTATGTTTAGGTCCAATCGGTATGTCAATTATTACGAAGCTATCTCCTCAAAAACTATTTGGAATGATGATGGGGATGTGGTTTTTAGCAAGTGCTTTTGGTCAGTTTTTCGCAGGGAAAATTGGAGCAGAAATGTCTGAAGCAAATACAGGAGGAACTTTAATGTCAAAATTGATTGCCTATACTGATGGCTACAAAGATTTGGGAATATACGCTTTAATTGCAGGTGTATTATTAATCGCTTTATCCCCATTAATTCGCAAATTAATGCAAGACGTAAAATAACTTTTAAGAAATACTTTTAACAAACAAACATGAGTTCAAAATCAGAAAATTTCTTTGATTCAAAAGTACTTGGGCATCCGTCAGGGTTGTTCGTGCTTTTCTTTACAGAGATGTGGGAGCGTTTTTCATTCTACGGAATGCGCGTTTTATTAATTCAGTTTTTAACAGCTGCAGTTATTGGGTTAAATCCAGGTTGGGAATGGTCTATAGAAAAAGCAACTGCTTTATATGGAACATATGCAATGTTATTATACATTACGCCCATCTTTGGAGGTATTATTGCCGATAAATACATAGGTTATAGATGGGCTGTTGTAATTGGTGCGATTATTATGACTCTTGGTCATGCATTCATGGCTTTTGATACACCTATCTTTTTATATTTAGGATTGGCGTGTTTGGTTATTGGAACAGGATTCTTTAAACCAAATATGACATCTATCTTATCAGAAATGTACAAAGACTTTCCTGAGAAAAAGGATGGTGCTTATACAATTTTCTACATGGGAGTTAACGCTGGTGCATTCTTCGGAATGATGTTGTGTGGATTCTTAGCAGAAAAAGTAGGATGGCACTGGGGATTTGGTTTAGCTGGAATCTTCATGTTATTAGGAACATTACAGTTCTGGTTAGCAAAACCATTATTTGGGTATATCGGTGAGGTTCCTTCAAAAACAGGAAATCAAATTACTGCTGATGATGATACACCAAAATACGAACCAGGAGAAAAACCAAATCCTTTTACAGTATTAGATCAAGTATTGATCGTTATTATGACGCTTTTAGGATTAGGATATGCGTTCAATGATCCGTTAAATGCAATTGGTGGAATTAACTTATTCCCATTCTCTATCGGAGGATTATCAGGACAAAATGTCGTTATTTTAGTAGCATTATTCTTGTTCTTCTTTGTGGTAATTCGTCGTTTGGCAAATTATACAAAAGTGGTTCGTGATCGTATGATTGCGGTAATTATTTTTGCTTTCTTCGTTATCTTCTTCTGGATGTCTTTCGAACAAGGAGCTACATCATTAGTAATCTTTGCGCGTGATAATACAGAACGTAACTTAATTGGAGGTGCTGCAATGGCATTCAACGTTTTCAATACATTATTAACAGTTGTTCCATTATTGTTCATCTCGTATGTATTGATTTTATTAGCAAAACAAACATTTAAAAAAGCGGCTTTATCTAATGTTGTTTTAGCGTTTACTTTCTTAGGAATTTGGGCTGCTGCAATTTGGATGTTAAACTATAACTGGACTTCTCACTCTTACGATGTTTCTTACCAAGCAATTGAAACGGCTAAATTAGACGACTCTGGTAAACAAGTGATGAACGAAGAAGGTCAACCTGTTTTTGATAAAACACCAGTTACGGCTTCTTATGTTGCAAATTCTACAGATAAAATTGTTACTGAAACAATTAATTTAGCTTCTCAAGACGCTTTAACAAAAGGTTCAGATATTAGCATTCACAAAGAAGGAGATAAATTTGTATTAGTTTCTCCAGAAAGTTTAGTGAAATTAGATACTGAATATAAAAATCAAAACAAACCATCTGAAGTTGTTCCTGCGAAAGTAGCAGAGATTAAAGATTCTCAAGTAGAAATTACCGTTTCTTGGTTCTCTACATTAAACTCTTTCTTCATCATTGCATTAGCTTCATTAGTTTCTCGTGTTTGGGATTCTAAATACAACCCATCAGCTTCTGTAAAATATGGTTTAGGATTAATCATTATGGCAATCGGATTCGGATTCTTAGCTTTCGGTTCTTACGGAATTTCAGAAGGCGTTCGCGTTTCTATCATCTGGTTAGTATTAGCTTATTTGTTCCATACATTGGGCGAGCTCTGTTTATCTCCAGTTGGACTTTCGTACGTATCAAAATTAGTTCCAGCACGTATGATTGCATTTATGTTCGGAATGTGGTACCTTGCAATTGCAATTGGTAACAAATTGGCAGCCATTTTAGGAGGTCAAATCGAAAATATTACAAAAGAATATTCGTTATCAACTTTCTTCTTAATTTTTACAATTGTACCAATTGTAGCAGGTTTAATCGTTATCGCATTAAATCCAGTTATGAAGAAATTGATGCACGGAGTTAAATAATAAAGATTGAAATTTATGAAATCAAGCTTAGCAATCGCTGCCCTAATTTTATCATCATTTCTTTTCGGACAAGAAATTAAATGGTTATCATTAGACGAAGCAACAAAGGAAATAAAAGCACATCCAGAAAAACCTGTATTGATTAATTTTTATACAACTTGGTGTGGATTCTGTAAGCGTTTGGACAAAGAAACTTTTACAGATAATAAAGTCGCAGATTATGTAAACAAAAATTATATTGCGGTAAAATTTGATGCAGAAACAAAGGATATGGTAAAATTTATGGGAATTCAGTATACATATATTGCGCCTGCTAAAGCGAATTATATGGCATATGCCTTTACAAACGGACAATTGAGTTATCCTGCAACTGTTTTGATGAACGGAAAAGGAGATATCAACAAAGTCGTTTTGGGTTATCGTAGTTCAACAGATTTCATAAACGATATCAAAATTTAATCGAGAAATAACCTTGTTGAGAGGTTTTCCATAAAACAGAATCAGAAGTTTCTTCAAGTTCTCTAACAATAGAAGGGTAGTTGCTGGCATCAGCAATTACCCTTTTTAAATTTTCATTATTTTCGAAAGGATAAAGCCTTGATTGATGAATTAACACATAAAAAGGAATATCAGAATGTTCTTCATTTAATAAGAGCTTAAATGACTTCGTTTCAATAGAATTTGGATGTTTGATAAAATGTTGATGTTTAAAGTTAGAATCATAAGAGTAGAAACTAACATCTTTTATTCTTTCGTGAATTTTATAAGGTTTAATAGTAAAATTATATGTTTTTTCATCCAAAGGATTTTCACTTAAAATTGCTAAACTTCGTTGATTTCTTATTCCGATAATACTATTCTTGTATTGATTAAAAACAATTAATTCATTCGAATGATTGAGTTGATAAACTTGATAATATCGTTCAGATTCAATTAGAAATAAAGAAATTAAACAAACAAATAATGCTAGTTTAGATTTTTTTAGGAATAATGGTTTTGATGCATATAAAATAACGCCAATCAAAATCGCGGTAAATAAACTGATGTAAACATCTTTTGCAATAAACTTGAAGTTCGCTAACCAATAAATATATTGATTTGAGTAATAGATAAAATGATTGAAAATCCACGTATAGATTGGAATATTAAGATCAAAAATGATGAGAAGAATGCTAATTATACCGCCACAAATCATAAAAAAGGAAGCAGGAATCAAGACTAAATTTCCAAATAAAAACAATCCTGAAAATTGATTAAAATACAAGACCGAAATTGGTAAAGTTCCTAATTGAGCAGATAAACTTGTTTCAATCATAATCTTGATTTTCTTCAGGAAACTATTTTTAACTTTCCAATAATACTCAAAAATTGGATTGAGCCAAACAATGAAAAAGACCGCTGAAAAACTCAATTGAAAGCCAACATCAAACAAATAATTAGGTTGAAAAACTAGAATGATAAAAGCAGAAAGTGAAAGTGTGTGGAAAATATTTTTTGGTCGGTTGAGTAATTCGCTAATATAATAAATGGTAATCATCAACGCAGAACGAAAAACTGGCGGTTGTAATTCGACATAAAAAGCAAAGATCCAGATAAATATTAAGCTAATAATTATTCTAATTTTCCGACCTTGTTTTAGCTTTAATAATGGTTGTAAAATGAATTGTAAAATCATGTAAATCATCATCACATGTAAACCAGAAATGGATAAAATATGCACAACTCCTGTTGCTACATAACTTTGATTGAGTTCTTGCGAAAGCTCCGTTCTATCACCCAAAAGCATAGACGAAATAATCGCTCTACTTTCAAGGGAATAACCTTGTTCTGTTAGTTCTTTTCGAATCTTGACTTTCGATTTGGCGACCCAATTTCGAAATCCATTTCCTTCTTTGTGAATCGAAATAATTTCATTTGTAAAGATTTGAGAATAAATTCTTTTTCTGTTTAAGAAACGTTTGTAATCAAATTGATATGGATTCAATGGTTCTTGAATTTCTCTTTTTTCTCCGAAAATGATGATTTCATCATTAGGATATAAAGTTTGTTGTTGAGGTTTGATATGAAGTAAAATTTGCTCATTCGTTTCGATATCTTTTACAACGTAATTGGTGTATTTTTCGGAGGAATTAGAACTATAAACGACTTTTAGCAAATGAATTTTTGAAACAGATTCGAAGTCAATTCTTGAATGTCGATTATAATTTTGATGAATATAATAACCTAAAATCATCGAAATGCCCAAAAAAGCGATGATATTTTGACGATTATTATTTTTTAACAAAGAGATAAAAAGTAGAATAATTAGTAAAAAAAATATAATTCGTAAATTTGTAGCAGGAATTAATAATTCAGATAAAATTATTCCGATTGAGAAACAAATTGTTAGGGTAAAAAAGAGATACTTTTTCATCCTAATAATTTATAATTTTATTTACAAATAGTAGGTTTTAATTGTTTGTAAATGAATTAATTAAAAAAAATAGAGAAATGAAGAAGATTCTTATATTAGTTGTGTTGTTTTTTACGCAAATGGCAATGGCTCAAATCGATGTAAAACTATCAATCACAAACCTTAAGAAAATGAAAGGAAATTTGGCTATAGAATTTTATAGAAATGTAGAAAATTATACAAAAGGTCAAAATGCATTCAAGAAATTGTATGTTCCAGTTGCTGATATAGACAAGTATGAAACGGTTTTTAAAGATATTGAACCAACATTTTATGCGGTAAAAGTGTTTTTGGATACGAACAATAACAAAAAATTAGACAAAAGTTTTTTAGGTGTTCGTAAGGAACCTTATGGTTTTTCGAAAAACTTGGATCCTATTTTGCGCGAACCAACTTTTGAGGAAGCCAAAGTGGATATGACTGAAGAAAATAATACAATTGTAATCAAATTAAACAATAACAAAGGCGAAGAATAATCTTCGTCTTTTTTTGTTAAAATTTAATTGAAAAACCTATATTCAATCCTAATAAAGAAGGATTTTTAGCATCTACATTTTTCAATGGATTTAGCATATATCTATAATTTGGTTCCAAATTTATACTTGATTTATTTGATAAATTATACTCTAACTTAACTCCAGCGTTAGCGCTATAACTCGAATTATTTAAGTTATTTGCTTCGCCTAATTTATAATTTGATCTTGTATTAGTATCAGCTAATGAAATAGAATTTTTCGTTACAGCAAAATAACTTCCTCCCGCTATTGCTAGAATATTGAATTTATCAAAACTTGCCAGTTTATATTCAATTTCTAATGGAACTTCGATGTAATGAACTTTTTGTTCCATAGTATTGGTTTCAGAAGACAACATGGTCATTGTCGTATGTGATGTATTATCACCTACAACTCGAATATTCGAATGATATGTGATATTGTTAGATGATTTTGGCATGCTTGCAGAAAGTGCATAAACACCTGTATTGATTCCCGAATTTATATTGGTTGTATTTTGTTCCAACTCAACTTTTGCAATTCCCGAACGAACATTTATCTTATCATTTAATCGAACAGAAACTTTTGCGCCATAAGCAACTGTAATGTTATTTTTGATGTTGTAATCATTAAATTCATTTGCTAAAATAGATTTAGAATCTAACATTTTTGTAGGATTGATGTACGAAGAGACCGTCAGAAGTGGAGATTTCTGTTTGATTTCTACTTTCTCTTTCTTTTTTTCCTCTTCTTGAAGAACTAATTCTAATGGTTTTTCTTCTAAAATTTTAGGATTAGTTTCTTTTTCAGAAACTTCATTTTTTGGATTGATTGAAGAATTATTTTGTACAAAATTATCTTTTTGAGTTGAATTCTTTTGAGATAATTCTAGTGTTTTATCTTCTTTTTGATTTGGAATTGTATTCGAAAATAAAGTTGATTCTCCAATTATATTTTCAAAATATGAACTTGAACTTTGAATTGTTTTTTGATTTGATTTAGAAGATTTTTTTACAGAAGAAACAATCTTATTATCAAAAGACTTTTCATTTGTATGTTCAATATTATTCCAATCTTTTTTGATAGATTCTTTAGAAGTCGATTTCGTTTTTACAACTTCATTAGTCGGAGTATGATTAACGTTAACCGCATCATTTTGATTAAAATAATAAATAGAAATTCCCGTAACTAAACACGCTGCTGTAGAACCAATCCAATAAAATAAAGGAATGATGCGTTTTTTCTTTTCTTTCTCGTCTAATTTCTCTTGAATATTTTTCCAAGCATCCAAAGGAGGAAGTTGTGGTTGCGAGAGTTTATCTTTAATATGTTGATCAAATTTGTTCATCTTCTGTGACAGTTTTTAATTGATTGAGTTTTTGTTTTAATAAATTTCGTGCTCTTGATAAGTTTGATTTTGAAGTTCCAACCGAAATGGTCAGCATTTCTGCAATTTCTTGGTGCGAATATTCTTCAAAAACGTAGAGGTTAAAAACTTGCCTATATTGTGGTGGAAGATTATGAACGGCTTCTAACAACTGTTGATAATCAAAATCTTCTTCAACTTCGTCGTCATCTTCCTGTGTGATAATGAGATTTTCGAAATCTTCAAAAGGTAAATTATTCTTCTTTTTTAGTTTTTCTAAATTAAGATTTACCATTATCCGTTTCATCCAACCTTCAAAAGATCCTTCGAATTTGAATTGATTTATTTTATTGAAGATGTGAATAAAACCCTCTTGAAAAATATCTTGCGCATCTTCATAATTTTCGGCATAACGAAGACAGATCGAGAACAAAACAGGTGAAAACTCAACATAAATTTCTTCTTGAGCTTTTCTATTTTGTTCTTGACATTGCTTGATTAAAATTTCAAGAGAGTCACTATTCAAAACTTATTGGACTTTATTTTTCTTTGATATTTAACACAATTGAGTCATAAATTGGTTCAGTTGAATTTGGTTTATTTCCCGTCCAAAATCTTAATGTGTACTCACCAGCTTCTTTAGGTGTAAACTTCAAAGTTTTTGTTTCTAAAGATGTTTCCTGTGTACAAGAAGCTCCATTTGTTTGACTTGCATAAACACCAATGTTGTGTTTAAAAGTTGTTCTTCCTTGTAAAGAGCTAAATTGAATAAAATTTTGACAAGAATTTGTTTTTTCGTACGTTACTCGAATATTTGTAGTTTTTCCTACTGGCTGAATAGAGTCTTCATGAACATTAATTGCTGTTGTTGCTAAAAAACCATAATTCATATAATCTGAGTCATCATTATTTAAACAACTAAATGTTGATAAACCTAAAATACCTACCAAAGCAAACATGCTTAATCTTTTCATTAATTTCATTGTATGAGTTTTAATCGTTATAAAAATAAGATATAGATTTTAGAAAAGGTTGCGTGAAAGAATAAGAAATTAATATATAGAATAAGAAAACCCCTTGAAAATCAAGAGGATTACTTTGTTAGAATAGGTGTAAACTTTAATTAAGTCAATCCTGAAACATTTTAATAATTAGATCTGAATGACATCTATAGCTTACAAGATTTAAAAAACAATAAAAGGTTGCGTCAAACTTTTACTTTTTTTTAATTATTTTTTTAAGTCCTCAATAATTAGTGAAGCGGTTCTTTCTGAAGCGCCAATTCCACCAAGTTTATGATACAATTCTTCGTAGCTTTTCATGATTTTTTCACGTTTAGGAGAATTTAAAATTAAATCTAATTCTCGTTTGATATTTTCGTAAGTTAAATCATATTGAATTAACTCTTTCACTACTTCTTCGTCCATAATCAAGTTTACCAACGAAATAAAACGAATGTTTTTTACAACACGTTTTCCGATTTCGTACGAAATAGCATTTCCTTTGTAACAAACAACTTCTGGAACTTTCAGTAAAGCAGTTTCTAAAGTTGCTGTTCCTGATGTAACCAAAGCTGCATGAGAAACGCGCAATAAATCGTAGGTTTTATTCTCTACAATTTTCAAATCATTTCCTGCAATTTTTTTATAATTTTCGATTGGTTGAGATGGAGCACCCGCCACAACAAATTGATAATCGGGAAAATCTTTTTCCACTGAAAGCATCAAAGGTAATTTGACTTTAATTTCTTGTGTTCGACTTCCAGGAAGTAAAGCAATAATTGGTCTTTCGTCTAAATTATTGTCTTTTCTAAATTGTTGTTCATCAATTGGCGGAAGATTATTCAACGAGTCTAATAATGGATTTCCAACAAAATCTACTTTGTAATTGTAACGTTGATAAAATTCTTCTTCGAACGGAAGAATCACAAACATTTTGTCGACAACTTTTTTGATTTTATGAACTCGACCAGTTTTCCAAGCCCAAATTTGTGGCGAAATATAATAATAAACTTTAATTCCAAGACTTTTTACAAATTCAGCAATTCTGAGATTAAAACCAGGATAATCAACTAAAATAACTGCATCTGGCTGATAAGTTTCGATGTCTTTTTTAGCAACCGAAATATTTCCTAAAATCGTTCTTAAATTCATTACAACTTCAGCAAAACCCATAAACGCCAAATCTCTGTAATGTTTGACTAAAGTTCCGCCTTGCATTTGCATCAAATCTCCTCCCCAAAATCTGAATTCAGCTTGTGGATCTTTTAATTTTAATTTTTTCATTAAGTTCGATGCGTGCAAATCGCCCGAAGCTTCACCTGCAATGATATAGTATTTCAATGGAAATCATTTTTCTTCTTACAAAGATAGGAGAAATCTATAAGTGGAGTAGATTTCAATGTTTTTTATTGCGTAAATTTACTCTTTCAAACAAAGAAAAATGTCAGACGAAATTATAAATAAAGTTGCCAATAGTAGTTTAGTAACAATTGATTTACAGGATTATTACCCTGATGGAGATCGTGTTGTTTTTGACTTGAAAGATTGGTTATATGAAGAATTGATTCTTAGAGAAAAGGATTTTAGAGAAAATCTGAAAAATCATGATTGGACACAATATCAAGATAAATATGTAGCGTTAACATGTACTGCCGATGCGATTGTTCCGTCTTGGGCTTATTTGTTGGTAGCAACCTATTTGTCGCCAATCGCGAAACGAATTGTACATGGAAGTTTACAAGATTTGGATACGATTTTGTACACCGAAATTGTAGATCATTTGCCTTATGAAGATTATGTTGATGGAAAAATAATTGTGAAAGGTTGCTCGCACAAGCCAGTTCCCGATTCGGCTTATATTCAATTAATTGAACGTTTACAACCAATTGTAAGTTCGTTGATGTTTGGTGAAGCATGTAGCACTGTTCCGCTTTATAAAAAGAAGAAATAAAAAAAAATCCGCTCAACGAGCGGATTTTTTTACACATGAATAAAATCGTAATATACTTATTGATTAGTTCTGAAAACTAATTTATTATCTCCAGGTTTTTCTTCGAAATAATCGATTAAAACCGCATCATTATCATTTATTGTTCCTTTCAAAATTTCTTTCGAAAGTTCATTTAATACATCTTGTTGAATAACTCGTTTCAATGGTCGTGCTCCAAATTGTGGATCGTAACCTTTTCTTGCTAAATAATCGACAGCTTCTGGCGTAATATCTAATGTAATATCGCGTTGTGCTAATTTCTTCGCAACTCCGCTTAAATAGATATTCACGATTCCGGAAATTTGGTTTTCGCTCAACGGACGGAACAAAATAATTTCATCAATACGATTCAAAAATTCTGGTCTAAAGTTTTGTTTCAATTCCTCAAAAACGACATCTTTTGTTTCATCATAAACTTGTGCCACATTATTTTCGTCAATGTTTGAGAATTTATCCAAAATCGTATGAGAACCAAAATTCGATGTCATAATGATAATCGTATTTTTAAAGTTAACCACACGACCTTTGTTGTCTGTCAAACGTCCGTCATCCAAAACTTGTAACAAAATATTGAAAACATCTGGATGTGCCTTCTCAATTTCGTCCAACAAAATAACTGAATAAGGACGGCGACGAACCGCTTCTGTTAACTGACCACCTTCGTCGTAACCAACGTAACCCGGAGGTGCCCCAACCAAGCGAGAAACTGCATGACGCTCCTGATATTCGGACATGTCGATACGAGTCATTGCATTTTCATCATCGAATAAGAACTCGGCTAAGGCTTTTGCCAACTCAGTTTTCCCAACACCAGTTGAACCTAAGAATAAGAACGAACCGATTGGTTTTCCTTCGTCACTAAGACCTGCACGAGAACGACGAATGGCATCAGAAACTGCTATAATTGCTTCTTCTTGACCTAAAACACGTTTGTGTAATTCGTTTTCTAAATTCAATAATTTTTCGCGATCAGATTGCATCATTTTCTGAGCCGGAACTCCTGTCCATTTCGATACAACTTCTGCAATATCATCCGCATCAACAAACTCTTTTACCAGTTTATTTTGTTTATTTTCTTCTAGATTATGTTCAGCTTCTTCTAAATTATTTTTTGCATTAACTAAATCTTCAAACTCTAATTTGGAAGCTTTTGCATAGTCGTAATCTCGTTTTGCACGCTCAATTTCGAATTTGATATTTTCGATAGATTTTCTTAAATCTTGAACTTCATCGGCACGATTTCTTTCCGCTTCCCATTTCGAATTCAATTGATTTCTTTCATCTTGAAGATTAGATAATTCTTCTTTTAAAAGATTCAATTTTTTCTCGTCATTTTCGCGTTTTATCGCTTCAATTTCGATTTCTAATTGAATAATTCTACGATCTAATTTATCTAAATCTTCTGGTTTAGAATTCATTTCCATTCTCAACTTAGAAGCTGCTTCGTCCATCAAATCGATGGCTTTATCTGGTAAAAAACGATCTGTAATATAACGTGTTGATAATTTTACAGCCGCAATAATTGCTTCGTCTTTAATTCCAATTTTATGGTGTTGCTCGTATTTATCTTTGATTCCACGCAAAATAGAAATAGCCGATTCTTCATCTGGTTCTTCTACCATTACTTTCTGGAAACGACGTTCTAAAGCTTTATCTTTTTCAAAATATTTTTGATATTCATTCAAAGTTGTAGCACCAATCGAACGTAATTCGCCACGAGCCAAAGCAGGTTTCAAGATATTTGCAGCATCCATTGCACCTTCTCCGCCGCCGCCAGCACCAACAAGCGTGTGAATCTCATCGATGAACAAAATTATTTCTCCATTCGAAGCGGTTACTTCTTTCACAACGGCTTTCAAACGCTCTTCGAACTCACCTTTGTATTTTGCACCAGCAACCAAAGCTCCCATATCCAATGAAAAAATTTGTTTATTCAAAAGATTTTCAGGAACATCTCCATTGATGATACGATGTGCTAAACCTTCTGCTATAGCGGTTTTACCAACACCTGGTTCACCAATAAGGATTGGGTTATTTTTTGTACGACGTGATAGAATTTGTAAAACACGACGAATTTCTTCATCACGTCCAATTACAGGATCTAATTTTCCTTCTTTTGCTAAATCTGTTAAGTTTTTAGCGTATTTGTTTAATGAATTATATGTTCCTTCCGCGTTTTCAGAAGTTACTCTTTCTCCGTTTCTCAATTCTGTTACTAATTTTTTTGTGTTGTCGAATGTTACACCTCTATTTTTTAATAACTGACTTACAGGCGATACATTCTTGATTATACCTAATAATAAATGCTCTAAGGTGATAAAATCATCGTTCATCTCTTTTGCAATTTCTTGTGCAGATTGCAAAATTTGGTTAGATGAATTGGAAAGATGATTTCCTTGTTGACCTTCTATTTTTGGATATTTATTGATTTCTAAATCCAACTCAGGTTTCAACATATCCATTTTTACACCTTGTTTTTCTAAGATTAATGATAACACGTTTTCATCAACATCTATCATTCCACCTAAAATATGAGCTGGTTCTATTGCTTGATTTTTTTGTGCAACTGCAATTTGCTGCGCTGCTTGAATCGCTTCACGACCCTTTATTGTAAATTGATTAAAATCCATTGGTTTTTAGTTTTTTATATTGGTTTTGTTTGGTGTATTTCATCAAAAAAAATTCCAAAGTAGAAATAAAACCTAAAAACTGACTTTTTGACTTTGTTGAATAAAAAAAGGAGACATTTTGTCAATATCTCCTTTCGTTTAAAAATTTTTATAGTATTTAAAATAAACCTTCTACTGATAAATAGCGTTCGCCAGTATCGTAGTTGACAGTTAATATTTTCGTGTTTTTGTCTACTTCATTCAAAGTTTTAGCAACTGCAGCCAATGAAGCACCTGTAGAAATTCCGACAAATATACCTTCTACTTTAGCCACTTTTTTTGCAAATTCAAATGCTTCTTCTTTTGTAATCTGAGTAGAAGAATCAACGATTGAAGTATCTAAATTAGTAGGAATAAATCCTGCTCCAATTCCTTGAATCGCGTGTGGACCAGGATTTCCTCCTGAAATGACAGGAGAATCTGTTGGTTCTACAGCGATAACTTTTGTTGAAGAGTTAACTTCTTTTAATGCTTTTCCAATTCCAGAAAGATGTCCGCCTGTTCCAACTCCTGTAATTAAATAATCAACTCCTTGTGGAAAATCTTCAAGGATTTCTTTTGCTGTTGTATTGTAATGGACTGTCGGATTCGAATTATTCTCAAATTGTTGCGGAACCCAAGCGCCTTCTATTGTTTCGGCTAATTCTTGTGCTTTTGCAATAGCGCCTTTCATTCCTAATTCTTTTGGAGTTAAAACAAATTCAGCACCATAAGCTTCCATAATTTTACGACGTTCAATTGACATCGATTCTGGCATTGTGATAATCATTTTGTAACCTTTTACAGCCGCAACAAATGATAAGCCAATTCCTGTATTACCCGAAGTAGGTTCTATAATTGTTCCTCCAGGTTTTAAAATTCCAGCTTTTTCAGCATCTTCAATCATTGCCAAAGCAATACGATCTTTTATTGATCCACCCGGATTTTGTTTTTCTACTTTAATATAAACGTTATGGTTAGGAAATAATTTATTCAGTTTAATAATTGGTGTATTTCCTATGGTTTCTAATACATTATTGTAAATCATTGTTGTAAGGTTTTAGATGATATAATTGATATGTTGTTCTTTTTTTTGTTTTTTTATTTGTGGTTGATTCTCTTGATAGACAACAGAATCTTCTTCTATACTTTCTGTAATCCAAACATTTCCGCCGACTACAGAATTTTTTCCAATAATTGTTGTTCCTCCCAAAATAGTTGCTCCAGCATAAATTGTGACATTATTTTCTATTGTTGGATGACGTTTTTTATTAGCCAAATTCTTCGAAACATAAAACGCTCCTAATGTTACGCCTTGGTAAATTTTCACATTATCACCAATCAATGTTGTTTCTCCAATGACAATTCCTGTACCATGATCGATATAAAAGTTTTTTCCAATTGAAGCACCAGGATGAATATCAATTCCAGTTTTAGAATGTGCATATTCGGAAAAAAAACGAGGAAGAATAGGCGTATTTAAATTGTAGAGAATATGTGCTAAACGATGAATTGCAATTGCAAAAAAACCAGGATAGGCTAAAATGATTTCAATTTCCGATTTAGATGCAGGATCATTTGCATAAAAAACAAAAATTAGTTCCTCTAATTCTTGTCTAAGTTGTGCAAATTGTTCAAAAAAATATAAACTAATTTGATTCGATTTCTCCTCAGGAACAATTTTTAACAAAATAGAATTGAATTGATTGAGTAAATCTTCTTTCTTGTACAAAGGATTTGGTTGTTGAAAAATCTCATCATAAATAATGGATTCTATCAAAGGTTCTACTTCTTGTTTTCTAAATGGTAAACTGTATTTCGTAAGCTGATTCATTCTTCAATCTATAAACTCTATAAAAATAGTAGACAAATGTATTCATTTTTTTATTCTTGAAGAAGAAATTGTCATAAAAATGACAAAAACCATAAAAATGCCTTCGTTTTTATTATTGCTATGTAAGCATAATAATACACTATTTTGACTTTTATGAATAAAATTTATAATTATTTATTTAAAAATATTTATTGAATTAAATGATTGATAATTAATGTTATAAATGAATTTTTATGTTTAAAAGAGATTATTTTTATAAAAAATAAAGCGTAGTGTTTTATTTACACTAAAAAATAGTTATTTTAGTGAAATAAATTTTAAAGGATAAAAATATGAAAAAATCAATTTTATTCGGATTATTCTTTATGTTGACATCTTTAATGTATGCGCAATCACCAATAGGAACTTGGAAAACAATTGATGATGAGACAAAACAGGCGAAGTCTTACGTAGAGATTTTCGAGAAAGATGGAAAACTTTATGGTAAAGTCACTAAGATTTTAACGAAAGGAAAAGAAGATGCAAAATGTACAGATTGTTCAGGAGCATTAAAAAATAAACCAATTTTAGGAATGCAAATTCTTTCTGGTCTTAAAAAAGATGGAAAAGAATGGAATGGTGGAAAAATCATTGATCCTAATAGTGGAAAGGAATACAAAGCAAAAATGTCTCTTAACGGAAATGATAAATTAGACGTAAGAGGTTTTATCGGGATTTCTCTTGTAGGAAGAACGCAAACTTGGCAACGAGTTAAATAAAAATCAAAACAAAAACGAAAAGGTTACTCTGAGTAATCAAACCCACAAAATTTTACTCTATAATGACTATTTCTAAAAGAATAGTCATTATTTTTTTTACGTAAATTTGTAACTTCAAAACTAAGGTTTTGATTTTCTAAAATACATCAATGAGTTTAACTAAAAGAGCGTTCTCGTACGCAAAACCATATAGAACTTCGTTTGTTACAGCGATTATATTCAATTTACTCTATGCACTTTTCAATGTAATTGCATTGGCTTTTATGATGCCAATTTTGAGTGTTTTGTTTGGTGAAAAATCACCTGGAGTTATCGCAAAACCTATTTATTCTGGTGATTTGGGTAATCTGAAACAATTTTTTTCAGATTATTCAGCTTATTATATGAATGAGCTTTCTCAAACTCAAGGACCAGTTTATGTGTTAGCGATTTCGTGTGTGATATTTATTATTGCATTTTTATTTCGAAATATTTTCAGTTTTCTTTCAGAAACTTGTTTGGTAGACTTACGTTCGGGTGTGACACGTGATTTACGTGTTGATATTCATAACAAAATTATTGATTTGCCAGTTGCTTATTTTACTGAAAAACGAAAAGGAGATATGATTAATCGTATTTCAAGCGATGTAAACGAAGTAGAATCTAACATCTTAAATTCAATTGTAGAGATTGTTCGTTCGCCAATTATGATTATTGTTTTCGTTGTAGTATTATTTACAGTTAGCTATCAATTAACAATTTTCGCTATTTTGGTTTTTCCGATTATGGGAACAATTATTTCGTTGATTGGAAAAAGTCTGAAAAAAGCTGCTGCTCATGCGCAAGACGAATTATCTAACATTATTACTTATGTAGACGAGACACTTTCTTCGCTTAAGATTATCAAAATTTTTAACGCAGAAGATCAAGTAAAAGGTCGTTTTGATGAATCGATTAATCGTTATCGTAAATATCTTCAAAAAGTAATGAAAAAACGTGCTTTGGCTTCACCAACAAGTGAATTTTTAGGTGCTGTTACAATTGGATTAATTGTTTTTTTTGGTGGTAAATTATCGTTAGAAGGAAATGGTTTAACAGGGTCACAATTTATTTTTTATATCGCAACATTTTATACATTATTAGATCCGATTAAACGTTTTTCGAAAGCATTATCAGATGTACAAAAAGGAGAAGTTTCTGCAAAGAGAATTTTTGAAGTTTTGGATGCTGATGTTTCGATAAAAGATGTTCCAGATGCTAAAGGAATTGATGCGTTTGAAGATAAAATTGAGTTTAGAAATGTCACATTTGCTTATGGAAAACATAATGTGATCGAGAATTTTAATTTAACAATTAATAAAGGAGAAACCGTTGCTTTAGTTGGGCAATCTGGTTCTGGAAAATCGACTTTGGCGAATTTAATTACTCGTTTTTGGGATGTGAAATCAGGTCAAATTTTGATTGATGGAATTGATATCAAACATATAAAATTAAATGATTATCGCTTGTTATTTGGTTTGGTTACGCAAGATTCTATTTTGTTTAATGATACAATTTTTAATAATATTTCATTAGGTGATAAATCTCCAAATTTGGAAAAAGTAGAATATGCTGCGCAAATTGCAAATGCGGAAGAGTTTATTGTAAAAATGCCAGAAAAATATCAAGAGTCAGTAGGAGAGGGAGGTAGCAAGCTTTCTGGTGGACAAAAACAACGTTTAAGTATTGCGCGTGCGGTTTATAAAAATCCACCGATTATGGTTTTGGATGAAGCAACTTCTGCTTTGGATACGAAATCTGAAAAATTGGTACAAGTTGCTTTGAATAATATGATGCAAAATCGTACTTCTTTGGTTATTGCGCACCGTTTATCAACAATTCAGAATGCGGATAAAATTGTAGTAATGGAAGCAGGTAAAATTATTGAACAAGGAAATCATCATTCACTTATTGAGAAAAAAGGTGTTTATGCCAATTTGGTAAATATGCAGAATTTTGAATAAATGAAGTATATACAAACTAAAAACTCCGCTTTTAAGCGGATTTTTTTGTTATATTTTAAATCGATTTAATTTCAAAACCTAATTGTTTCCAGTCTTCCCAAAATGTTGGATAAGATTTTTCTACGACCATTTCATTCTCAATTCGAATTGGGTAAATTTGCGACAAAGGCGCCATACACATTGCCATTCTGTGGTCGTTATATGTTGCTAAAGTAGGCGTTTTTTCAAAATTATTATAACCTTCTATCGTTAATGAATCGTTTGTAATTGTTATAATTGCTCCAAATTTTTCCAACTCATTTTTAAGTGCGATTAAACGGTCGGTTTCCTTGATTTTTAGTGTTTCTAAACCAGTTAAATGACATTTTGTTTTCAATCCCACACAAGTTGCAGCAATTGTCTGTGCAATATCTGGAGTATTGATTAAATTTAATTCGATGATAGATTTTGGTATGAAATTATCTTCATTTTTCAATGTTAAAACTCCATTTTCAAAAGTTGAAATTACACCAAAATTTTCTGCATAAATATGTTGCAAAGCTGAATCTCCTTGTAAAGAATCTTCGAAATAAGTTGAGATTTTAATTTCAGAATTCTGCGATAAAGCAATCAAACTATAATAATATGAAGCTGAACTCCAATCAGATTCTACTTGTAAAGTTTTAGCTTTGATGTTTTCAGTAAAAGGAATTTTGATTGTATTTCCTTCGAAAATTGCATTAATTCCAACTTTATTCAATAATTGAATTGTCATTTGAATATAAGGAATAGAAATAATTTTTCCATCCAAATTAATCGTTAATCCATTTTCTAATTTCGTTCCAATCAAACATAAAGCAGAGATATATTGAGAACTAATGTTAGAAGGGATTGTAATAGAATCTTTCGTTATTTTTTTTCCAACAATCGATAAAGGTGGATAACCTTCGTTTTCTTGATACGAAATTTCTGCACCCAGCTCATTCAAGGCATCAACCAAAACTTTTATTGGACGTTGTTTCATTCTTTCAGAACCTGTCAACGTTATTTTTCGTCCATCTTGAATAGAAAAATAAGCCGTTAAAAATCGCATGGCAGTTCCCGCGTGGTGAATATCAACTAAATCACTTTTGTTCGCTAACGCTTTTTGCATTAATTGAGAATCTTCTGAATTTGAAACATTTTCTAATGTCAAAACATTCTCAAATAATTGACTTAATAACAACAAACGATTGCTTTCGCTTTTAGAACCTGTGATGGCTAATTGATTGTTTATCGGAGATTTTAGAGCAGAAATTTCAATCATATTTATTTTAATTTATCATTATTTTGATGACGATCGTGGTCACGTTTTGTTTTATAATCTAATTTTTTGTAAAAAGCTGATTCTAAATCAACACCTGTTTGATTTGCCAAACAAAGCGCTACAAAAATAACATCTGCCAATTCTTCGCCAAGATCTTTGTTTTTATCAGATTCTTTCTCCGATTGTTCACCGTAACGACGCGCAATAATACGTGCAACTTCTCCTACCTCTTCAGTTAATTGTGCCATATTTGTTAATTCGTTAAAATAACGAACACCATGTTCTTTTATCCAATTATCAACGTCTGTTTGTGCTTGTTTAAGGCTCATCTTATTTTAAATTTTAAAAGTTAAAGGTACAAAAATAAAAAGCCAACTCGTATTTGGAGTTGGCTTTATTCGATGTTTAGAATATTTTTTATTGTTTTACCAAAATCACTTGCTGACTTTCTGCATTAATAATATTTGTTAAAAATTCTTTCAATGGTTTATAGTATTGTGCAGGTAAAATACTGTATGGAATAACTTTTTGGGCTTGAGCGATAATAAAACCATCTTTTTCAATTACTTTATATGCATATCCACCAGCTTGATCGGGCATTGTAAATTGCTTTTCAGTTGGTAAAGATTCGACTTTGTAACCTTCTGGAATTTTAATTTTAACTGTATTTGTATTCGTAGTTGGTGCACCAAACTCAATATTGTAATTACGTTGATCTAGATTTAAATTATGTTTTGTATTCGCAACAAATAAAAATGGATTGAATAATATTTTATTTCCAGCCACATCTACTTTTACATCATCAAATTTGAATTGATGACGAATTACATTTTGTTTGTTATCTTGTGTTTTAAATTCTGAAATTTCAAAATTATAATCTTCTACAAATTCTTTTTCGAACGCTTTTGGATCATCTGCGATTTCACTTTTATCAAACATATAAAAATAATTATCGCGAACATTCGAAAAAATTCCAGTTAATGTTCCGTCTGCTTTTAAATCAGCTGTAATGGATTTTTTGTCATTGGTCATAACCGAATTACGAAGAGGAACTTCTTTTATTCCTTTGTCATTTACCATAAATCCACGATCGTTAATTGCTCGAATTGGTAATAAATTAATTTGAGCATTTTTATCAGTTGCATCCATTAAATAAAATTCATTATCTATTGTTGCTCCAACAATTACATAATTCAATTTGCTACGTGAAGGAAACGAATAATTGATTAAACCATTTTGCAACGTACTCAAAACAATTGGATTTGCGTCTAATCCGGCTTTACGCAACATAGCTGTTAACATAAGATTGATATCCGCTGAATTTCCAGATTTTTCGTTAAATGCTTTTCGGATTCCTTTATCTGTATATTGACCTAAATAATCATTCCAAGCCATGTTGTTTTTTACATAATTGTAAATTGCTTGAGCTTTTTCAATATTTGTAGATTTTCCAACAATTGTAGCGTTTACAGTTTCATCTAAAAAATTATTCCCATTTAATTGTCGACCAAACTCTTCATGATCCATCAAATCTTTACCAATACGTTCCCATGTTGTAGAAAAATTTTCTGAAGTTCTACCAGGAGCAACAAAAGAAGCCAACTCAAACTGAATACTTGCTAGCATATTTCTTGGATTAAGCACATAAGCTTCGCGAGAATAAGAAGGTAAATTAGTTAATGAATAGGTTTGCGTGTCAATTTTTAATTTGTGGTTACTTGATGTCGCGCCTTGATTTCCCATATTTCCCCCAAAAGATGAAACACCTCTGTTTCCAAAAGAAGTAGTTGAAAAAGTATCATCTTTAGAATTTTTTGTTAATTTTGGAGCAAATGCACCTCTCAAATCTTGTTGATAATTAAAATGTTCTTGATTTTGCATCGTCAAATTACTCGCAACTACAGGAATTGATTGTTGAAAATACCAGGTATCCGTACTTCCATAAAATGGAGAAATAATTTCGTACGTATATTCTAAGATTGATCCATTTTTTACATTTGGAAAAGTAAACGTTTGTTTATCCATAAAACGATGAACTTTATCTAAAAAAATATCTTTTTTCTCGACTTTTTGTTCAACAATTTTTCCGTTTTCAAGGTTATAAGTAACCGCTTTTAATGAAATTAATTTATCTTGATCCGATCCTGAACTTTTGTAAAGAGGAATTTCAACTTTCAAAACATCATCTGGTGTTTTATCTTTATCAAATACAATTATTCTATAAAATACTTTCTTTGTTTGCTCAACACCTCCTTGATTGGTATTAAAACTAACTTTATAATTTCCGTCAGCATATAAAACTTCTGCTGGAGCATCAGCTTGAATTGTACTTTTTGTTTTCTCGAAATCTTGTTTAGATAGTTTTCCAAATTTTACATCTTGTGCAAAACTCGAAACAGTTGCAACTGTCGCAACAATCGTAAATATTGTTTTCATATTAGTGTTATAATTTTTCTAAAAGTAGTTTTGTGTTGTCGTAACCCGAAATTTGTCTTCTAAATTCTACATATTCGTTGTATTTTTCTTTCGAAAAAGTTCCAGAAAATTGTTTGTAAATACGTTTTATTTCGAATGCATTATTTTCTTTCGGATTGATTTCTAATTGATATTCTCCAAAAGCAGATTTCACGGTTATAGCATCAAATTTTTGTGGTAATTTATAACCAGAAGGAAGTGTCAATGTATACGAAACTTCGTCAACATATCCTGTCTCGATGTTGAAATCAAACTTTCTATCTTTCATTTTTTTGACAGAAGTCTCTTCTTTATTCACTGGAATAATATTCAGAATGATGTTATTTCCTTGAATTTTAGCATAATTTGGTGCTGAAAACTCGAAATTTGAAGTAAAAACAGCATTTTTCCAATCATTATTAAATTCTTTCTTTTTGAATGATATTCCTTGTAAGTAAGAAAATCGATTTTTTAAACGAACATCAAGATCTTTTTCGCTTAATTGATTAAATCTTGCAAAATTCTCATAAATCAAACCTTTGGAAGTTTCAGAAAAATCAAAATTTAATGTTCCATCTGCTAAAAGTGTTGCATTTCCATTGACGAATAATTGATTATCTTCTGTTTTGAATTGTTGCGAAGGAATAATTTTTCCGCCTTTTTCATCAACAATTAATACTTTTCTATTTCCTGCAAAATCACCTAAATAATTATAAGGAGCTGTTTGACTTGTTGCTTCTAACCAAATATCTTTTCCATTTAGAGGTATATAAACAATCATGTGATTTCCTTGTTGATACATCATTTGTTCATCAATATCAATTGGATTTCCAGCAAATAATATGGTGTGATACGATTTGATATTCACTGCATCTAACATTCCAATCATATAATTAGATAAGGCTTTGCAATCGCCATAACTTTTGCTCTCAACATAAGAATTTGGAAAAGGCGAAAGTCCTCCAATTCCCAGTTGTACGCCAATATATCGAACTTTATTTTGCAAATGTTTGTACAAAATCTGAACTTTTTCTTCGTCCGATTTTGCATCTTTGACCATATTTTGAAAAGTTAATTTTTGAGATGGAGTAAAATCTAATTTTGAACGAATTAAATTATCAAAAGTCCATTTTCCGTAATCATTCCAATTGTCAAAATTTCCTTTAACACCATCGATATTAATTTGATTTGAAGCTAAAATAGCGCGAGGAAATATTTTTTGACTTCCAACCATTTGATCTTCTTCATTAAATGCCAAAACATTGTTTAATGAATAGCTCAAATTATTGTTATCTCCTGTTTTTGCAATGTCAAAACCTTTAAAATTATCTTCTTTCAATCGAATAGTTGAAGATGTTTTATTTACAAATTGATAAGACGATTTTTCGATTGATAAATTCGCTGCTCGTATAGGTGACCAACGCGGAATCCAAAGTGTATTTTTGTTCGTTGTAACAATTTTATAATGTATCGTGTAAGGATAATTTGTTGGAGTATAATTCAAATATTTTATGCGATCATCCGTGTACATTTGTCCACCTGTTACATAACTTTGGTCACCAAAATCTTTGGTCTTGAATTTTTTAATTTCTTTTCCATTTGCATCATACAAAGTTGCCTCGAATAAGTCAATTTTTGTATTTGCATCATAATTCGCTTGCGCACCAACATAATTATCGCCCGCTTTACTCAAAACCGTTACGACAACGTCTTCCGTATATTTTAATTCATCAACTTTTAGAAGTTCTATTTTTTCTTCATTTTTTCGTACAATAGCGTAAGCATCTTTTATCAAATCGGATGGAATTTGATCGACCGCATAGTTTTGCGCAAAAGAAAATGAACTAATCAAAAAAGTTGAAAAAAGTAGAGTTTGTTTCATTCAATATCAATATTAATCAAGTTATTCTTTATTCTTTGAATCGATAAAAATGGTTACTGGACCATCATTCAACAATTCGACTTTCATATCTGCACCAAAAATTCCTCTTTGTACAGGTTTAAAATTTGATTCTAAAACGTTCAAAAACGTTTCATATTGTTCGTTTGCTAGATCTGGTTTTGACGCTTTGATATATGACGGACGATTTCCTTTTTTCGTAGACGCATGCAACGTAAATTGAGAAACAACCAAAATATCTCCATTTGTTTGTTGCACATCTAAATTCATCACATCATTTTCATCATTGAAAACTCGAAGTTGAATTATTTTTTTCGAAATCCATTCAAAATCTTCCTTCGTATCATCAGGTTCAAAGCCAACCAAGGTCAAAATTCCACTTTCTATTTTTCCAGTTATTTCTCCATCCACCATTACAGAAGCATGTTGCACACGCTGTAAAATCACTCGCATAATTCTAGTTTTATTGATTTAAAATCGATTTGAATTTAAGAAATTATTAACAAATAAAAAAACGTTACAACTCATCTTTTAAATGTGTTATAACGTTTGTTGTAATTTAAGTTTAGAAAGCAATCGCTATAGGTTTAAGTTAGTTGGTTAAAATAGATTTCCTCATCTGCAATTATCGCATAATATAACTCATAGAGCTTTGACATTTTTTTTGCATTGATGATTTCTTGTTCTATATTTTTTATTCTGTTTTCTTTATTTTCAGAATTATCAAATTCAGCAATCCACAATTTATTTGGATTTAATGGTTTCCAATTTAAATCTTCTAAATGCAATAAAAATCTTTCTTTTTGTTCCTTTGTACATTCCTCAAAATCTAAAGCGATTTTTACGGATAAATTGCTCATTCAATTAATTTTAACAAAAATAAAATGAGAAATTGAATTATTTTTACGTGAAACCGTAATTTGAGAAAATAAAAAAGCCATTTCATAAGAAACGGCTTTTTTATTATTTTTCGGTATAAATATCTTCTTCTAAAAAAGTGAGATAATTTTCGTAGCGAGAAACTGCGATTTCACCAATTTCTACTGCATAACGTACAGCACATTTTGGCTCGTTAACGTGAATACAATTATCAAATTTACAATTGTGTTTCAGTTCTAAAATTTCAGGAAAATAACCTTGTAATTCGGTTTTGTCGATATGAACCAAACCAAATTCTTTAATTCCAGGCGTATCGATAATAAAACCTCCAAAAGGCCATTCGTACATCTGTGCAAAAGTTGTGGTATGTTGTCCTTTGCTATTAAAATCAGAAACTTCGTGCGTTTTTAAGTTTAAATCAGGATTTAAAGTATTCAACAACGTTGATTTTCCAACGCCAGAATGTCCCGAAACCAAACTTACTTTATCTTTCATTCGATCTTTTACAAGATCTAAATTTAGACCAGTTTCAGCCGAAATATCTAGACTTTCGTAACCGATAGAATTGTAAATTGATTTATAAATTTCTAACTCAGCCATTTCATTTTCTGTGTACGAATCCATTTTGTTGAATAAAATTACAACAGGAATATGATAAGCTTCGGCAGTAATCAAAAAACGGTCAATAAAACCAAACGAAGTTTTGGGATTAGAAAGCGTTACAACCAAAAAAGCAACATCAATGTTAGAGGCAATAATATGCGTTTTTTTGGATAGATTAACAGATTTTCGTATGATGTAATTTTTGCGATCATGAATTTTTGTAACGACTGCAATATCATCTTTGTCAATCTCAAACTCAACCTCATCTCCAACAGCAATTGGATTAGTATGTTTGATATTGGCTATTCTAAATTTTCCCCTAATTCTTGCCTGATAGGTTGTACCATCTTCGGTTAAAAGATGATACCAACTACCAGTAGATTTTATGACAATTCCTTTCAATATTGTTTAAATTTTTTCTTCTTTTTTAACCATAATTTGGTTTTGTTGCGCAACAGATTCTTGGTGAATTGCTTGCAATAATTTGTCAACA
The DNA here is from genome assembly GCF_002484365.1 of Empedobacter sp. UBA7611. NCBI lineage: Bacteria > Pseudomonadati > Bacteroidota > Flavobacteriia > Flavobacteriales > Weeksellaceae > Empedobacter > Empedobacter sp. UBA7611. The sequence continues at coordinate 5,819 of NZ_DLJR01000050.1, read as the reverse complement.
AAATCTTCAGATAAACCTAAAGAAACTCCTGCTTTTACAGAATTATCTTTGATTTGTTTCCAACGATCTGGCTGAAAAACTGCCACATTATGTTCTTTTTTCAATTCTCCGATAGAGTTTGCAACTTTCATACGTTGAGCAATTGCATCTAAAATAGAGTTATCTAATTCATCAATTTGATGACGTAAATTCTGAATTCCAGTTTTGTAAATTGCATCTGGATCATCAGAAACACGAATTTCTAAATCTTTTAAGATTTCTAATAAACGAGCTGGTGTTACTTGTTGAGCTGCATCAGACCAAGCTTCATCAGGATTATTGTGCGTTTCGATCATCAATCCATTGTATTCAAAGTTGAAGGCTTGTTGCGCAACATCGAACAATCCTGTTCTGTTTCCGCAAATATGTGATGGATCACAAATAATTGGCACGTTTGGTAATTTGTTTTTGAAATCTAACGCAATTTGCCATTGTGGATTGTTACGGTATTTTGTCTTTTTGTACGTTGAAAAACCACGGTGAATAGCACCTAAGTTTTTGATTCCTTGACCTTCTAAACGCTCCAAAGCACCAATCCATAAATCTAAATCTGGATTTACAGGATTTTTAACCAAAACTGTTTTATCTGTATCACGTAAAGCTTCAGCAATTTCTTGTACTGTAAAAGGGTTTACCGTAGAACGAGCACCAATCCATAAAACGTCAACATCATATTCTAACGCTAATTTTGCGTGATTTGCATTGGCGATTTCAGTTGCGATTTTCATTCCGAATTCGTCTTTTACTTTTTTCAACCAGTTTAATCCGATTGCACCAACTCCTTCGAAACAGTTTGGTTTAGTACGAGGCTTCCAAATTCCCGCACGGAAAACTTGCACATAATCTTTGTCCAAATCTTCAGCGATTGTCATCATTTGTTTTTCACTTTCTGCACTACAAGGTCCAGCGATAATCATTGGTTTATCGTATTCTTTTATCCAGTTATTGTTTTCCATAACATTTACAAATTTAAGATTTAATATTTATTTTATTTGAGAGTAATTATTTCTATTTTCTTGTCAAACTTAATTTAGTTCAACTTTTATTTTTGATTTGATTCTGAAACAAGTTCAGAATGACTTTATTTATTTAATATTCGACGTATGTCGTTTGTGTTTTTTAAATATTGATGAATATCTTCGGCGTCTTTTTCTTCGATCATTTTTCTGATTTTCGAAATTTGTGTTTGATAAGCATCAATAGCATTGAGTAAATTTTCTCGATTCTGAATCAAAATTGGTGTCCACATATCAGGAGAACTTTTTGCTAAACGAACCGTAGATTCGAAACCAGATCCAGCCATGTCAAAAATTGCATCTTCATTCTTTTCTTCTTCCAAAACTGTTTGTCCTAAGGCGAAAGAAGTAATGTGCGAAAGATGAGAAACGTACGCAATGTGCGCATCATGCGCTTCCGAAGTCATTGTTTTAACATTCATCCAGAGCGATTGATAAATTTTTCTTACTTTTTTTACTGCTTCTTTTTCGCTTTCTTCAACATCACACAAAATCGCAACTTTGTTTAAAAACAACTCAGGAAAAGCAGCTTTTGGTCCAGAATTTTCCGTTCCTGCGATTGGATGTGTGGCAACAAATTGTTTTCTTTTGGGATGATTTGCAACTTTTTTACAAATTCCAGCTTTTGTTGATCCCATATCCATAACAATCGTTTTATCATTAATTTGATCTAAAATCTCTGGTAAAACTTTCTGAATAGAATTAATAGGAACGGCAATCACTACTAAATCTGATTGAGAAAGTGCTTCATTCAAAGGAGCGATTTCATCCACAATTCCTAATTCTAAAGCTTGAATTTGATGTTCAATATTTTGATCAACACCGATTATTTTTTCGGCAACACCAACTTTTTTTAATGCTAAAGCAAAAGAACCTCCGATTAATCCTAAACCGATTACTGAAATTATTTTCATGCTTCTAATCTTCTCTTTACTTCAATCAACTTCTCGACAGGTGCGCAAAGTGAAAATCTTATAAATCCTTCACCATTGCTTCCGAAAATACTTCCTGGTGTAATAAATACTTTTTTATTGTATAAAATTTCATCAATAAATTTTTTATCATCTTTTCCTTCTGGAAGCTTCGCCCAAATAAACATTCCTGCTGCATTGGGATTATATTTTACATTTAAAATATCAGCGATTTCCCAAATGATTCTTCGTCTTTCTGCGTAAATTTTTGTTAATTCATCGTACCAAGAATCATCAACTAAAAGAGCTTTTGTCGCGGCTTTTTGTATCGCAAAATTCATTCCCGAATCCATATTTGACTTTACTTTTAGAATAGAATTAATAAAACTTTCTTTTCCAATCACCATTCCTACTCGCCAACCTGCAATGTTAAAGGTTTTGCTTAATGAATTCAGTTCGATACAAACATCTTTTGCACCTTCAATTCCTAAGATGCTTGTCGGTTCATCGTTCAAAATAAAACTATACGGATTATCATTTACGATTAAGATATTGTGACGAGTTGCAAACTCTACTAATTTTCTAAGAACGTCTTTTGGGGCTTTGGCTCCGGTTGGCATATGTGGATAATTGAGCCACATAATTTTTGGTTTTTGCTCGGCTAATTTTTCTAACTGATCAAAATCTGGAAGCCAATCATTTTCATTTTTCAAATCGTAGAATAAAGGTTCTGCTTGCACTAATTCTGTAACAGATGAATAAGTTGGATATCCAGGATTTGGAATTAAAACTTTATCACCTTCATTCAAAAATGCCATCGAAATGTGCATAATTCCTTCTTTAGAGCCCATAAGTGGCAAAATTTCTGTTGAAGGATTGGCGTCTACATCAAATTTGTTTTTGTAAAAACTTGCCATTGCTTCGCGCATTTCTGGAATTCCGCGATAACTTTGATAGCCATTGATTCCGTTTCGTGAACTTTTGATTAATTCCTCGATCACATCTGGATGAGGTTGTAAATCTGGACTTCCAATTCCTAATGAAATGATTGGAATGTCGGTTTTCATGTTCGCTATTTCTTGTAATTTTTTCGAGAAATAATATTCTTGAACACTTTGTAATCGTTGGGCTTCTGCTATCATTTTTTCCCCAGTTTATATTCGCCTAATATTTCTAAATCCGTTAACTTTCTTGCAATTTTTCCAAGCAATTCATAATATTGTTCTTTTTGCTCGAACGTAATGTCAATATGGAAAGAGTATTCCCAAGGTTTTTCAATAATCGGAACAGATTGTATTTTGTCCATATTTATTCCACATTCTGCAATTTGATTTAATACATCTACTAAAGCACCAGCTTTATGTGGAACAGAAAAACGCATCGAAACTTTATTGAAATCTTCGTAATCGTTGTGCTCGCGTTGCAATACAAAAAAGCGAGTAAAATTATCTTGAAACGTCTGAATACTTGAAGCTAAAATGTCTAATCCATATACTTCTGCCGCTTTTCTTGAGGCAATTGCAGCAACATCATTCAAATCTTGCTCAATAATATCTTTGGCTGTTAATGCAGTGTCGATATCATTTACAACGCGCCATGTTGGATGTTTTTCAAGGAACTTATCACATTGTAACAATGCCATTTGGTGCGAACGAACTTCTTTTATATCATCTAAAGTTTGTCCTTTTTTTACCATCAATTGATGTTGAATTGATAAATAAATTTCTCCAACAACTTTCAAATTATATTTCGTTAGCAATGCATAGTTTGGTAAAATTGCCCCAGCAATTGTGTTTTCAATTGCCATGATTGCTTTTTCAACTTTTCCCTTTGCAAGCGACTTTGCTAAAGTTTTGAATGTGTCGCATTCTACAATTTCGATGTCATTTCCTAAATAATTATTGGCAGCTTCGTGATGATATGAACCAATGTAACCTTGTATTGCAACTCTTTCTTTCATTTTTTTCCACAAAAAAAGTCCCACAAATTGCGGGACTTTATATTATCTTATTATGAATGTTAACAATCAATTTTGACAACGCAGTCCCTGCTCTCCTGGATAATATCCAAAAAAGTAAAAAAAGAATGCGTTAAAATAATTGAATGTTGCCATTTCGTTTTTCTAATTGTTCTACAAATCTAAAAAATAATTTATCAGTTATCAAAATCTTTTTTGCTAATTTTATCGAAAATTTTTCATCAAATGGGAATAATCATTACAGATTTAGTAAAAAAATACGGTGAACAGGTGGCTTTAGACAAAGTTTCGTTTTCTATAAATAATGGCGAAGTTGTTGGTTTACTTGGACCAAATGGAGCAGGAAAATCGACATTGATGAAAAGTATTACCAATGCAATAAATGCAGATTCTGGTGAAATTTCTGTGAATGATTTTAATGTTTCGACGCAACCAATTGAATCGAAAAAGTTGATTGGATTTTTGCAAGAAAATAATCCATTGTACATGGATATGTATGTAAGAGAGTATTTGGAATTTGTAACAAATATTCGAAATGTGCCTAAATCAAAAATTGATGAAGTCATCGAAAAAGTAGGTTTATTACCAGAAAAACATAAGAAAATTCATCAATTATCAAAAGGATATAAACAACGTGTTGGATTGGCGCAAGCGATTATCTCGAGCCCAGAAATTTTGATTTTAGATGAACCTACAAATGGTTTGGATCCAAATCAGATTATTGAAATTAGAGAAGTAATTAAAGAGATTGGAAAGGAAAAAACAGTGATTCTTTCTACACATATTATGCAAGAAGTAGAAGCGCTTTGTTCGCGTGTAATCCTATTGAATAAAGGAAAAATTGTGGCAGATCAACCGATAGAAGAGTTTAAAGGACAATATAAAAACTTGGAAGAAGCTTTTCATGTTTTAACACAATAGAAAAGGTACTATTTAAATAAAGAACTATTTTAGACCAAAATTTTATCTTTACAAAAATTAAAGGAGTTTTACTTTGTTAAAGAATCTTGTGTAGCCTCAGTTTTTACTGAGGTTATTTTATTATAATCTGTATCAAAAATTGTATAATTCCCATTAAATATAAATTCAAACTAACAGTTTTTGCTGACTTGGCCTATCATTTTTGATGTATTTTTCTCATTTATTTTGGTATAAACTTCCTTCATTATTGGGTTAAATCTACAAGCTACCATAAATGGAAAATATATGGTATTACGGATATATCTGTTGCCTTTTTTTAGATATTTTTGTTTGCTCTTTTACTGATGTTCCTAATTCTCTTCTCATAAAATTATAATCTACAAAACTCGAAAATTGCTTTATTTTTTTAAACATTTAAAACACATCGTTTCAGTAAGCATCGTTCCGATAGTCATTAATCCAGTACCTTTAATGGTTAGTAGTTTTGAACTTTATTATTCAGATATTCATCCGATTTATAAGTTTTTCTATTCTTAATTTACAATGAGTAATTTGTTTATTTAATTAAGGAATTAGTTGTTTATTACTCTTTTAGAATAAGCTCCCGTAATTTCCTTAAGAAATACTAATTCAGCTTTCTTAATTATTGAGTATTCACCCATCTTAAAAACTTATTAAAACCCAGTTTATCATGAGAAAAGGTAACATTTTTAGAAAACTCGAATTCTCCTAATACTATAAATCCTTGACTTGCGTCATGGAAAATTGTTCCTTTGTCCTTTAATAGTAAAACCCGTTGTGCATTTTGATTACTAAATAATAAAGTTGTTCATTTGATTGAAAATCAGTAAATTGCTTTAACTACAAAACATTTACAATGAACAACTTACTTGCAAATTACGAAAGAATATTGGAAGTTCTACGAAAAATATCAACAGATACACTTTTAATTTA
>NZ_DLJR01000070.1:0-29309 GCF_002484365.1 Empedobacter sp. UBA7611 | reverse complement strand
CAACTTTTGATACTGATCCGATTCTAACCATTTTTTTATGCTTCTATATCTTTATAAAATGTTTTTCTACGTTTATGGATAACCGGATCAAAGTTTTTCCATAATTGTTGCACTTTTGTATTCTCCTCTAGCAAAGGATTGGTCTCTAAAGTTTTAATTCCTCTCGCTATAAATCGATCATAAAGCTCTTTAAAAATCAAGGCGTTAACACCTTTATTTTGATAATGAGGATGAATTCCAATCAAATAAAATTCGACATGATCGTTCTTTTTTTGCGCTTGCATCAAATGCCACCAACCAAATGGGAACAATTTTCCTTTCGTTTTCTGGAAAGCTTTTGAAAATGAAGGCATCGTAATCGCAAAAGCAATCATTTTGTTGTTTTTATCTTTTACACATGAAATAAAATCGGGATGAAGAAATTTTAGATATTTCTTTTTGTAATGCCCAACCTGAAATTTTTCTATCGGAACAAAACTTTGCAATTCTGCATACGTCACATTCAACAAATCGAACATCTCATCTACGTAAGGTAACATTTCGTCAATTGTATCAAATTTATACGTATCTATTTCGTAACGTTTTTTGAGCATTTCACACAATTTATCCATTTGCTTTACCTTGCCCAAATTGGCAATATCAATAGAATATTCTAACCACTCGGCTTTTGGTTGATAACCTAATTCTTGCAAATATATTGGATAATATTCGTAATTATATAAACCGATCAAAGTGGCAACTTTATCAAATCCTTCTGTTAATAATCCAGCTTTATCCATATTCGAAAATCCCATCGGACCTTCTATATAACTCAGTTTATTATTTTTAGCAATGTTTTCAACAGTTGTTAATAAAGCTTTTAAAATGTTGATATCATCTTTAAAAACTAACCAACCAAACCGAATTTTAGTCTTTCCAAGTTCTTTTACTTCGGTCCAATTGATAATCGAAACAATTCGCCCAACCACTTCTTCGCCTTTGTAAGCTAAAAAATAGTTAGCTTCTACCGTCTCAAAAATTGCATTCTTTTTATCAAAACTTGCGAGTTCATCTTTCTTTAAAGAAGGCACCCAATACGGATTATCTTTATACACTTCAAAAGGTAAATCGACAAATTTCTTCATTTCACTTGGCGTGTTCACCTCTTTTACTTCGATCATATGCTATTAAATTGCGTCTTAAAGATCCTAATTTAGGAAGATTTTTTTAGAGAACAATTTTCTCTTCTACAGATTTTCCGTTTTTATCTTTTCCGTAAAATAAAATATAATCAAGCTTTACGGAGATTCCAGCCGTTCCTTTCTTCTGTTTCAAAAAAACACGATTCAATGTTATCAACTTGTTATTAACAGTTGTTTGAACAATTGGATTTTTTTGAGAATCAAGCTTAAGCGTTAATTTTTGAGTTGGATAAGATACTAATGTCAACTGAAAAACATTCTTTTCAATTTTCTTAATATCTAAACCATATGCCAATTTCTTTTGTATAGAAGTCAAGGGCTTTTTTGAGCCATCTTCAGCATAAAGAATGCGATAAATATCAACTGGATTATCATCATCTAAAATTCCTTTGCTCGAAAAAAGTGCATCGTAAACAAACGTATTTTTATTGTCGTTGTGTTGAATGTAAAATAATCTATTTTCTGATTTTGGAGGAACAGGATAACCTTGTTGTGCATTTACAACAAAAGAAAAAAGGATAGAACAAATAATTAATAGGTTTTTCATTGATTGATATTTTTAAAAATAGAAGATACGAATTATTTGAATGATTATCTAAATCCAAATAAAAAGTTTCGAAACTTTAACTTGCTCAATATTATTTTGATCAAGAAAATCTTGCGGAAATTTGATTAAATCTGAAATTGGAATAATTTCATCATTCTGAATAAAATTATATTTACCATGACCAGTTTGATATTTAGAACTTTTATTAGAAACTTCGTGATTGATTTCAATCATTTCATCTTCTAAATCAATAGTAATTTCTGTTTCTTTTTCTACAACTAACAAAGCCTTTTTATTCCTGAAAAAATAAATTTCGCGCTTAGATTCCTTTAAGAGATGATTGTAAGTATTGACAACTGGAATGGTAAAAAAAAAGAATAGTATCAAAAAAATCATTCCAATAATTATGTTAGTTAAAATGAAATCTGTCACAAACAATAATTGATAAGCTATAAATAAAAAAGTAAGACAAAGAATTGCAAAAAGAATCATATTAAAAACTGAAATATAGCTTAAAAAACCAATTTTGACGCGAATAACTTCATCATTTTCGTGTTTATATTCTTTTTGAGACTCAATGATAAATAAAATAATTGGTAAAAAGATTATCAACAAAAGTAAGATGATGAAAATCGAATTTTCTGTACTCATTTTTTATTTTTTTATTTTCTCTTTGACGAATTCTACAATAATTGGAACCAAAGAAAACACAATAATTGCCATTACGACAATTTCGAAATTGTTTTTGATAAATGGAATTGTTCCAAGGAAATAGCCAGCCAATGTAATCCCGAAAACCCAAATTGTTCCTCCGATAAAATTATATTTGATAAATGTGCCATAATGCATTTTAGAAATCCCTGCAACGAAAGGTGCAAGCGTTCTTACAATCGGAACAAAACGTGCAATTACAATGGTTTTTGAACCATATTTTGTAAAGAAATCTTCGGTCTTTAGTATCGCAGAATCTTTAATAATTCGTTTACCGAAAATTTTAGTTGTAACTAATTTCGTTCCTAAGGTTTTCCCAATCGTATAATTGACTGTGTCGCCTGCAATTGCCGCGATCCAAAGTAAACCTAATACAATATAAATATTGAGTTGAGCTGGAAAAGCCGCAGCTAACATCCCTGCTGCAAATAAAAGCGAATCTCCAGGTAAAAAAGGCATGACAACCAAACCTGTTTCGATAAAGATTAAGAGAAATAAAATCAAGTAAAACCAATGTTGATAATCATTCAAAATGGTTTCTAAATATTTATCGATATGTAGTATGTAATCTAAAATTTCCATGATTTAAAGGTATAAAAAAACTCGACCGAAGTCGAGTTAATTTTTTATAGTTATTCTTGTTCAGCTACCTTTTTTTTGCCGAACTTTTCTTTGATAATTTCCACTAAAATTGGAAGTACAGAAGCGATTGTTATTCCTAAAATTACTTTAGAAAAATTATTTTGAACCCATTCGATATTTCCTAAAAAGTATCCAATAAGTGTTAAACCAACAACCCATAACACAGCTCCAATTACGTTATATGTAATGAAAATAGAATATCCCATTCGTCCGATTCCTGCAACAAAAGGCGCTAAAGTTCTTACAATTGGTACAAAACGAGCAATTACAATGGTTTTTGAACCGTATTTTTCGTAGAATTCGTGCGTTTTATTGATATGTTCTTCTTGGATGAAATTTTTACCAAAAATCTTAACCTTAGTTGCTTTATAACCAACTTTTTTCCCGATGGTATAATTCAACGTATCACCGAGAATGGCGGCCACTAAAAGAATTGCAATCATAATCCACACATTCATATCATTTGTTTCTTGCGCAGCCAACATACCTGCTGCAAACAACAGTGAATCTCCAGGTAAAAATGGCATCACAACCACACCTGTTTCCACGAAAATGATTAAAAATAAAATTGCATAAAGCCACAAACCATACTCATTTGCAAACTCTGCTAAATGCTGGTCGATATGCATAATAAAGTCAAAAAGACTCATAAATACTTCCATAAAAGTTGATTAAATTTCCGAAGCATTAAATGCATTTTTGATATGATTTACGCTCCAAGATTGTTGTTTTTTTAAAAGTGCTAAAATATCAAATCTTACCTCAGAAATAAAATTATTTTTCTGAATAAAATCATCTGCGGCAAGAATTAACAATTTCTTCTTCTTTGTGTTAACAGAACTTTCTGGCTCGGCAACATAATTTGAAGTACGACTCTTAACCTCTATAATAACAATCTCATTTTCAAATTGAGCAATAATATCGATTTCGGCTTTTCTGTAAAAATAATTTCGAGCCAATATTTTGTATCCATTTTGGATTAAATAATTAACGGCAAAATCTTCTGCTTCTTTTCCGAAATCGTAACTAATACTCATTCAAAAAAATTATTTTGTTCCGTACAAACGATCTCCAGCATCACCTAAACCTGGAACGATGTATCCATTTTCATTCAATTTTTCATCCAAAGCAGCCAAGAAAATTGGAACTTCTGGATAAACATTTTGTACTGCCTCCACTCCTTCTGGACAACCAACTAAACAAGCCAAACGAACAGATTTCGCTCCTTTCTCTTTTAGAATTTCGATTGCTTTGATTGCAGAACCTCCTGTTGCTAACATTGGATCAACCAAAATCACATCGCGAGAATCTAAATCTGTTGGGAGTTTACACAAGTATTCAACTGGTTGTAATGTATCATGATCGCGGTAAAGCCCAATATGACCAACTTTAGCGGTAGGAATTAATTGATGAATTCCTTTTACCATTCCCAATCCTGCACGTAAAATTGGAACGATAACCATATCATTTCCTTTTAATTTGTAACCGATTGTTTTGGTAATTGGCGTTTCAACTTCTACTTCTTCAAGCTCGATGTTACGTGTAATTTCGTAACACATCAAACCTGAAATTTCGTCTACTAATTCACCAAATTCTTTCGTTGTTGTGTTTTTATCACGCATTTGCGTAATTTTTGCTTTTACCAACGGGTGAGAAATGACTGTTAAATTATCTTGTTTCATATATGTTTGTATAATGATGCAAAGTTACATTATTTGAAGTAACATTTAACTGAACTTTTGCACCCATTTTTAGCGCAACATTGTGTCCTGTATGTCCTGCAGGAAATCCGAAAGCGATTGGAATATTTATTTTTTTTGTAAAACTATGAATGACTTCATACGTTTTTGGATCGAATGGATGATTGTAGTTTTCAGCATTTTCTTCTTCCGTATCCATATGCGTAAAGTTTCCTAAAACAATGCCGTTTACATGAGTAAGAATTCCGTTTCGTTTAAGATTCATCAACATTCGGTCGACCGCATACCAATTCTCGAACCAATCTTCTAAAAATAAAATCTTATCCGAAGGATTTGTAATCGCAGATTCGCTCCCTAAAAGGGAATACACAATCGAAAGATTTCCTCCGATTAATTCTCCTTTTGCTTCGCCTAAATTATTGTAAGCATGTGATTGAATTTCGTAATTAATTTCCTTCCCAAACAATGCTTCATAAACACTTTGATAAGATGTTGGATGATATTCGGTATTTGCTAATTTCTTTGCTGTAACACCGTGTATTGTTTGAAAACCTAATCGATTAAAATGATTGTGAAAAACAGTGATATCAGAATAACCAATTATCCATTTTGGTGATTTTTTGAAATTTGTTAAATCTAATTCATCAATAATTTTCACAGAACCATAACCTCCTCTCGCACACCAAATAGCTTTAATATCATCATTATCCAAAGCCCACTGAAAATCTTCTGTTCTTAATTCATCAGTTCCTGCATAATGATATCCCAAATCAAATTCAGCATAAACATTTTCTCCTAATACAGGAGTTAATTTCCAAGTTTTTATTAATTGAATTACTTCGTCCAATTCTCCAAACAACATTTGTTTGGCTGGAGCTACAATTGCTATTTTATCACCTTCTTTTAAAAAGTTGGGCTGAATCATTTTTGTAAAATTACCTGTCCCAAAGATAGAAACAAAAAATACATGAGTGAACCATTAACTTGAATTTTATCAACAAAAAAACCAATCTTTAATAGATTGGTTTTTTTATAAATTATATATAACAACTAATTATATTGTAATTTTTATTGTAGCATTCCAAGTTCTTCCGTATCCGAAATAAACTTGGTTGTTTACGTTAATTCCTTTATATGTATCAGCTCCTTTGTAATCTGCTTGATAGTTTGTAGTTGCTTCAGAAATATAAATGTGGTTAAATACATTGTTTACGTTGAAACGTAAAGTTAATCTATTTCTGTTAGTCAATTTATAGTTCCAAGTAATACCAGCATCCATAATATTGTAAGATGGTAATTCTAAGTTTCCAGAACCATTATCTTTTGTATTTGCATTAACTGCTGTAGTTCTAGATCCGTATAAATCTCCATTATATCTATAATCTGCATCAACAGAAAGACCTTTCAAGAATTCGTAAGCTACTCCTAAACCGAATTGTGTTTGAGCTGCATCACCAACTTTTAATCCATTTAAATCTTCCTTCGTAGTTTTCAATAAGTTTTGACTCTCATCATAAACATTTGAAATTGTAGCACCTTTGTATTTCCAATCTCCTAACGAAGCAAAACCTTTAAATTCTAATGTTCTAAGAGGCTTGTAAGACATCTCTAATTCTAAACCTTTGTGTTCTTGTTTTACACCTTGGTTAACAAAATATACATAAGACCCTAATGGAGCTGTTGGATAAGTTGCTTGATTGTTAGCTGTAACCTCTGTTGAAGATCCAGTTACACGGTTTTCCCAAGTTGTATAATATGCATTTAAGTTTGCCCAGAAATTTCTAGATTTAAATTTATATCCAAGTTCTAAACCTAAGATTTTTTCGTTTTCTGCATTTCTATTTACATCATTTTTGTAGTTCATGAATAAATTATCATGAAATGGTTGACGAGAATAATATCCTGCATTAGCAAAAACTTTATGATTATCTGCAATTGTATAACTTGCTCCACCTTTTACATTATAACCCCAGTTATTTAGTTTCTCAGACTTTTCATTTGCTGCATCGTATTGAAAATAATCCCAACGTTGATTCGATTGATTAGAAACTGCTCCTTGGAAGAAAGCTGAAAAATTATCTTTCGCATACTCTATTTGAGCAAACATACCACCATAGTTAATTCTTTCACTATAATCGTAAGACCATTTTTGTAAATCGTTATCTGTAAAGTCACTTAATGCTTTCCAAGGATTAGTAGAGAAAGTTTCACTCACTTCATATCCTTTAGGATAACGTTTGTTTCTTGTCTCAAACATATAATCACCTCCCATTAAGTTAGATAACTGTTGGAAGTGTTCTCCTTTATATGTTCTTAAATCAAATCCTACATTTAAACTTAATTCGTCTGTAAATTTGTGATTTAAGTTAGATACTAAACCATACCATTGGTGGTTATTTACAGATTGACGAATACCATAACCTGATCTTCCTCCAGCAGCTAACTGTTTATCATACATCTCTTGGATTTTTTTCAATCCATTTTCATCTCTACCTGGTGAAGTTGTTGGATATGCTTTATCTGTTGTTGTAGCAGTTCCAGTTCCTCCTCCACGTCCCCATGAAGCATATAATACTGTAGATAAAGATGTTTTATCATCAATATCCCAATCCCAGTTTAAGTTAGCAATTGGTTTGTGATAGTAGTTTCTTCTTTCGTTGAATAACTCACCATTTAAGTAACCTGTATTGTTGTTGTATTTACGACCGTATTTTAATAAATCTGATAAAGATTTAGAATAGTTTTGGTCATGCCATTGAGGAGCACCTGTAAATAATAAGTTTAATGTGTGTTTTTCTGAAGGTTTGTAACCTAAAGAGATGAAATAGTTTTGACCTTGACCTTTAGTACCATCATTGTATCCGTTACCTTGCCAGTGTGTCATCATTACAGAAACACCAAATTTATTATTGATTAAACCTGTGTTATAAGCTAATGTCGTTTTGTAATAATCGTCATTTGCAATACCTGCACTAAAGAAACCTCCTTCTTTTTTCTCAGTAGCTTTTGTTACGAAGTTGTAAGTACCACCAACTGATGAAATAGCTAATTTAGAAGATCCTAAACCACGTTGAATCTGAACTGCATTTGCAATATCTGTCATACCAGACCAGTTAGACCAATATACTTTACCATCTTCCATACCATTAATCGGTTGTCCGTTTAACAAGAAAGCAGTATTTGATTGATCAAAACCACGAGTAATAACACGAGAATCTCCGAAACCTCCCGCTTGTCCAGCAACATAAATAGAAGGTGTATTAACGAAAGCTTGCGTGATATCATTAGCTCCTACTTTTTGTTCAATAACTTCTTTTGTTATTGTTGTAGCTGCAATTGGTGTTTTACGATCATCTGCTAAATCGATAACCCCTTTACCAATGATTAATGTTTCTCCTAAAGATACGTTTTCGTCCTGTTCAACCTTTGTAGAATCTGTTGGTTCAACAACTTGGGCGAAAGATAATGATGCCATTAAGGCAAAAGCTCCTACAAGTAAAAGCTTAGTTGAGTTTAACCTCATCTTATGAAATAGTTTAAAAGTTTACTTCCGCAAATTTCTATACTTTAAATGAGATTATTGTTAAATTATGGTAAATTTTTACAAAAACCACCATCAACTTAATTATTAATTATTACATCAATTTTTAAAAAGAATATTTTTTATTAAAGTAATAAATTAGACAATATAATTATATCAATTTTTAAAGATTATTTAACGATTAGTCGAAAATTAACATATAATGAAATCTTAATTTTTAACATTAATTTTCTTCATTCTCTGATTTTTTTTCAGAAAAAAGAGTAAAAATCAATCAAAAACACATTATTTAGAATCAGTATCAATAAAATATTATTAAATAACATTTTTATTTATAAGCTAATACTAATAAATTTTCAAACAAATTATTTCAAATACAATACAACTAACGTTAAAACCTGTTGTATAGTATTCTTAATCATAAAAAAGAATTGAAATGTTAAAAAACTAAGCCTTAACAGCTTTTAAACTCAAGTCAAAGTTGGGAGCTGAATGAATAATCGCACCAGAAGAAATAAAATCAACACCCGTTTCTGCAATTGCACGAACAGATTCTTTTGTAATTCCTCCAGATGCTTCTGTTTTTACTCGCCCACTTATATATTGAACTGCTTCTTTCATCGTTTCAAGCTCAAAATTATCCAACATAATAAAATCAACATTTGCCTCCAAAGCTTCTTTTACCTCATCCATATTACGTGTTTCTACTTCTATTTTTAGATGTAAATGGTGTTTTTCCAAATAATCTTTGGTTTGCTCAACTGCTTTAGTAATATTTCCACAAAAATCGACATGATTATCTTTTAACATCACCATATCGTATAATCCAAAACGATGATTTTCTGCGCCCCCAATTTTAACAGCCCATTTTTCTAACATACGAAAATTAGGTGTTGTTTTGCGTGTATCCAAAATTTTGGCATTTGTTCCGCTTACCAATTCCATCATTTCATGTGCATAAGTCGCAATACCAGACATTCGTTGCATACAATTCAACGCTAATCGCTCGCAGGTTAAAATTGATTGCGAAGAACCTTTCACTTTGAACGCAATATCACCAAATTGAACTTTATCGCCATCATTTATATATTGTTCTATTTTTAAAGATGGATCAAACGTATCGAAAATAATTTTTGCTAATTCAATTCCAGCGATTATTCCGTTATCTTTCACTTTCAGTTCAGCTTCTTGAATTGCATCATACGGAACCGACGCTAACGTTGAATGATCGCCATCGCCAACGTCTTCTAAAAAAGCTTGACGAATAAAAAGTTGTAATTTTTCTTGTGTGATATATGGAGGAAAACTCATTATCTATATGTTAAGGATGCAAATTTTGATTGATTAAATTCTTTCTTGGTTTTATATTCATAATATTCGGCCCAAGTACCGTTTTCTTCACGCACAACTGTAATCAACACTTGTACTGAAGGATCATTTTCGAAGAAATTTTTGATTTGAAGTTTATATTCTTTGTCATCAATTTTACCTTTTGTAATGTCAATTGCTCCAGATTTGAAAGCCGCATCAAAAGCAGTTGCATAAGGATCAATAGAAGCCATTTCGAAAAGATTAGAAAACTTTCCTAAATAATATTCTCGACTTCCATTATTACCAAAAGTTGTTAAATTAAATTCTTTATCAATTCTTACTTCAATCGTTTCTTCATCAGTTTTTAAAGTAAACAATACACGATTTTCTGAAGGGAAAGTTTCAAAATCATTATTTTTTTCTGCCGATTCGTAACGTAAAGGCATTGTATATTTCATCGCAACCGCTTTTCCATCGACTCCTTTTGCAGGCGTCATTTTCAGATTAGCTCGCTCCATTTTATTGTTCAACAAAACTAAACTCGACAATGCTACACTATTAAAAATTGGATTTGAACCATCAGTCGAGACATCATCAAAATTACCATCTTCATTGATTTTAAAACCTAATTTAGATTGAGCAGTTTCGATATGAAGATAATCAGCAATATTAGAAAAGAATGAAATTTGAGTTTGAATATCTTGATTCAAGTTTTTGTTCATACATGTTTGTAACTCGCTATTCTCTTTGAAATTTTCGCAACCAAAATACACAACCGCTTTCTTAGCTTCTTTACCAAAAGTCAAACTTACGTTTTGTTTTTCTTTCGAATTTTGAGCAAAAGAAAAACTCATTGCAAAACATGTAACGAACAGATATAACTTCTTCATTAATTAAAATCTTTGTTGTAAAAAGTTCCTCGATTTTCTTTTTGATTGATACTTTGCTCAATGATTAAATGTGCTACATCAACCAAATTTCGAAGTTCTAAAATTTTAGGTGAAACAATCGTAAAATAATAAATTTCGTTGACCATTTTCTCAATTTCATTGATACGATTCTGTGCAATTTGCAAACGATTATCACTTCGTACAATTCCGACCAATTCGCTCATCATCGCTTGTAATTGTTTGCGTAAATAAGAAATCAATACTAATTCTTCTTGCACTTTCATCCCTTCTTCGTTCCATTCTGGAAACTCAAAATTATAAATCGAAAATTGATTATCATTTAATAAATCGACCGTTTTTAACGCTGCACGATGACCAAAAACCATCGCTTCTAACAACGAATTCGAAGCCAAACGATTTGCACCATGTAAACCTGTATTCGAACATTCGCCAACCGCAAACAAATTCTCGATAGATGTTTTTCCTTCTAAATCGACGTCTATTCCACCGCACAAATAATGCGAAGCTGGAACAACCGGAACCAATTCGGTAAACATATCGTAACCTTCGGATTTACATTTTTCGTAAATATTAGGGAAATGTTCCAAGAATTTTTCTTTCTCTAAATGTCGACAATCAATATAAACATAATCATCTCCGCGCAATTTCATTTCGTTGTCAATCGCACGCGCCACAATATCACGAGAAGCCAATTCTTCACGTTCATCATATTTNNGTTGGATGAAACTGAATAAATTGCATTCCCGAAACGGTTGCTTTCGCACGTCGAGCCAACCCTATTCCATCGCCAGTTGCAATGATTGGATTCGTCGTATTTTTATAAACATGACCAACTCCGCCTGTTGCTAACAAAGTTACTTTGGCTAAATGTTGTTCAACTTTATCTGTATTCAAATCTAAAATATATGCACCAAAACATGTTGTTTTCTGAGTTATAATACGATTCAAATGATGTTCTGTAATCAAATCTACTACAAAATGATGCGTAAAAACTTGAATATTTGGATATTCTTTGATTGCTTCTAACATCGCGCGCTCAATCTCCCAACCTGTCACATCTTTATGATGAACAATTCTGTTTTCGGTATGTCCACCTTCACGACCAAGGTCATAAATTCCTTCGTTATTTTTATCAAAACGAACGCCCCAATCTATAATTTCATTGATACGTTCTGGTGCTTCTTTTACGACAACCTCAACCGCTTCCAACTTACACAAACCATCTCCTGCACGAAGCGTATCTTCGATATGTTTCTCGAAACTATCTTTCTCGAAATCGCTCACAACAGCTACTCCGCCTTGCGCATATTTCGTATTGGTTTCGTCTTTATTTGCTTTGGTTACAATGGTAATTTTCGCATCAGGATTTCGAATCGCGATTTTCAACGCATACGAAAGTCCAGCAATTCCAGAACCAATGACTAATACATCTTGAATAGCCATTATTTGATTTTTTCTGATAAATCTAACATTCTATTAATTGCAGCTAACGCTTTAACTCGTAATTCTTCTTCTATTTGAATTTCTGGCAATTCATATTTCATGCACAGATATAATTTTTCTAATGTTGATAATTTCATATAAAAACATTCAGAACAATTACATGATTCATCTTGAACTAAAGCTGGAATTAATTTTTTATTCGGCGCAAGTTTTTGCATTTCGTGTAAAATTCCTTCTTCCGTTGCCACAATAAATTCTTGCGCATCATTTTCTACCACATAATCTAACAAACGAGAAGTTGAACCAATAAAATGTGCGAATTTCAATAAATCTTCTTGCGCTTCTGGATGCGCAATTAATTTTGCATTTGGATGATCTGCCATTTGTTGCGCAATTCTTTCCAAAGAAAAAGCTTCATGAACAATACAAGCACCGTCCCACAAAATCATTTTGCGATTACAAACTTGATTTAAGTATCGACCTAAATTACGATCTGGCGCAAAAATAATTTCTTGATCTTCTGGCAACGAATTAATAATCGCTTCCGCATTCGAAGAAGTGACAATAATATCTGATTCTGCTTTAACACCCGCATCACAATTGATGTAACTTACCACAATCGCATTTGGATGTTGCTCACGTAAACCACGTAAACCTTCTGCCGAACATGAATCTGCCAAAGAACAACCTGCTTTTGTATCTGGTAAAACCACTTTTTTAGACGGATTCAGAATCTTTGCGGCTTCCGCCATAAAATGAACACCACAAAAAACAATCATATCAGCTTCAGTTTTTGCAGCTGCACGAGCCAATTGCAATGAATCACCTAAATAATCTGCTAAATCCTGAATTTCTCCTGACTGATAATAATGTGCCAAAATCACCGCATTTTTCTCTTTACGTAATTTATTGATTTCCGCAATCAAATCAGTGCCTTTTGGAATTTCTACATCCAAATAACCTTTATAATCTAGTTTCTCTATCGCTTGTTCTAATGTATTCATTTGTGAGTGATTTTATTTTATACCTAATTGCTTTTTCACTTCTTTTGACAACGCATCTTTGTGCACTGTAAAAGCAATTGATTTCATTCTGAAAAATGGTTTCGACATATAAATGTGTCCATTATTTCCTAAATCTGTTGTTCCCCAAGAATTTTTTACATCATAATATTGATTTCCCAATTGATCTTTCAAAATTCCTGTAATATGCATTAAATGGTCATCTTCTGTCGAATAATCTTCAAAAGCAGCTTGACGCTCATCAGCAGAAACCCATTTTTCAGGTAAAATCTGAACAAAATAATCTGATTCTAAACCTTCTGAAGGCCAAATTGCCATTCCATACTTTTTAGAAAATGTTTTTTCAGAAACATCTGTATCAAAAGCCGCTGTATATCCTTTATATAACGCTTCGTCCAAGACTTTCATGTATTCATCTAATGGTAAATTATAATATGAACCATTTGAAAAATTATCTGGCACTTGCAAAATAAATTGTGAATAATAAGGCGCTTGCTGAAAAGATGTCAAGGTTACATAATCATCAGGATTTATTTTCAAGGCTTTTGCAAATTCTTGTGGCGTATATTCTTTTCCTTCGAATTTGAATTTTGTCGGAGGAACACCTAATTTATCATTCAATTTTTGATCAAATTTTGATTTCCAATCTGCTGTTAAATATTTTTTAGGATTTTTTACAATCGAATCTAATCCAACTTTCAAATCCTTTACCAACATTTCGTGGTTATGTTTCACATCTGTTCCATTCGCAAAACCTGCATAAACTTCGTTTGGAACTAATCCATTTTTACGAACCGAGTTTAATACATCATGCGACAAACCTCCTTCACTAAATTGTGCTTTTCCTTGGCGATATATATAATTATAAGCTTTTACAGGATAAGTAAAACGCACATTATACATTTCCGATAAATCGACATCTTTTCCTGTCAAACGCTTCACTTCCGATTCTAAAAAAGAAGTTGTCGAAAATGACCAACAAGTTCCCGTTTTTCCTTGCGAAATAATAGGAAGTGCAGAATTATTAACTAATTCTTTGAATTTGAAAGGCGTTTCTTGTGCCGAAACCAACATACTTACAAAAGCGATGCTAGCGAATATATATTTTTTCATTTGTGTTTGTATAGATTTCAAAAGTAAAGTTATTTTATGAAGTTTTCATCTAAAACGGCTCCAAATTGAATGTTTCTTAATTAGAAAAATTATTTCAGAATTTATAATATTTCACTTTTCGAACAAATTATAAATCAAATCAGTATAAATATTCAATTTTTATTCATCTTAAAATTAATTTTCGTGAAAATGCCATAAATGACTCAAAAACCTATTAACTTTGCTCAAACATTACACAGATGCAACCAAGAGAAGATTTTTTATTGAAAGCTTACGAGCTGGGAATTATAAAATTTGGAAATTTTACTTTAAAAAGTGGTATAGAATCTCCTTTCTATGTCGATTTAAGACCTTTAGCTTCGAGTCCACAATTACTAAAAACTTTAGCAAATAACTTATTAGATTTAGTTGAAGATGTAGAATACGACTTGATTTGTGGTGTGCCTTATGCAGCTTTGCCAATGGCGACTACAATGAGTTTAACATCGAATATTCCTTTGATTATCAAACGTAAAGAAAACAAAGGTTACGGTACTAAACGTATGGTAGAAGGTGTTTTTGCGGAAGGACAATCTTGTCTTTTGGTCGAAGATGTAATTACTTCTGGACAATCTTTATTAGAAACAATTGATCAAGTTGAGCGCGAAGGTTTACGTGTAAAAGATTTGGTGGTTGTTTTAGATCGTGCGCAAGGTGGATCTGAAAAATTGAAAGAACAAGGTTACAATGTGAAAACGTTATTTACAATTCACGAGGTAATCGATATTTTACATAAATATCACCGTTTAAGTGATGATGAAGCGAAAAAAATCAAAGACTTTTTAGCTCTACCTCCAGAAGCGGTTCCTGCAAAACAACGTATTGCATTGGAAAACAAAAAAATTGTACATCCAGTTGGAAAACGTTTGGTTGAATTAGCATTGAAAAAACAATCTAACTTAATTGCTTCTGCAGATTTAATTACTTCTGAAGAAATTACAGATTTCGCTAAAAAGGTTGGTGATCATATTGTTGCGTTAAAATTACATTCAGATATTATTCAAGATTTTTCGGATAACTTAATTGTTGAGTTGAAAAAAATCGCACGTGAAAAAGAATTCTTATTATTCGAAGATCGCAAGTTTGGAGATATTGGAAATACGCAAGAATTACAATTTAAGAAATCGATTTACAAAATTTCTGATTGGGCAGATTTAGTAACTGTTCATCCAATTGGAGGTTTAGAATCATTAAAAGTTTTCGAAAATACCGGAGTTATCACAATTGTTGAAATGTCTTCGAAAGGAACATTGACTGATGATTATTACTTTACAAAAGCAATTAATGTTTCGGAACAATCTGGAAATGTTTTAGGAGCTGTTGCACAACGCCAAATTCCTGATAACTTGTTATTGTTTACGCCTGGTGTTAATATTTCTTCGACTGGAGATAGCAAAGGACAACAGTATAATACGCCAGAATTAGTTTTCAAAAATTACCACACAGACTTTATGATTGTTGGTCGTGGAATTTACAAAGCTGCTGATGTAAAAACTGCGGCAAAAGAATACCAAACGTTAGGTTGGGTTTCTTACCTACAAAGTTTGAATGACTAAGATTTAGATAAATTTCAAAAATATAAAAGCAAGCTATTTCAGCTTGCTTTTTGTTTTTTATTTGGTAAGAAATCTACTTCAATATAAATTTATGCGAAACACTATTTCCATTATCATCTTGAATTGTTGCGACATAAAATCCTGCTGATAAGTTAGAAAGATTTACACTTCCATTAGAATTTTCAGTATTTATCGTTTTAATCATTCGTCCTGTTGCATCAATTATTTTGATCGAAATTGGAGATTTAAAATTTAATTGATAATTCAATATTTTATTTGAAATGTAAATTTTAGACGAATTTTTATCAATATCATTTGTACCTAAAGTCGAGATTTTAGCCGCTTCAACTACATATTCTATTCCTAATTTTGTAAACTTCGCCGCATGCGTAGAGGTTTTCCCAAGAGTTGCATATGTATCATTTACAGAATGAATGTATGGATTGCTATCTTGCATTTTAGCCTCGAAAGGTAAAGTTGCCGCAAAACCATTATCCGACCAACTAAAATGATCTGAACATCCGTATCCACATTGTGAAGTATCATACGTGAATTGATGTAAACCCGTTTTGTTGTATTCGTCCATCAATTGCATCAAAAACGAATTGAGATTTGCATCACAATAAGCATCCGTCATCAAAATAACATCTTTCGTAGAACCTTTGTAATTCGTCATATCAAATTGTACATAACCTATTACATTTTTATTCTCCGAAGCGTATTTCTGCGCAATTTCTTTCGATCCTACTAAACCTATTTCTTCTGCTGCGTAAGCCATAATTTCGGTAGTTCGTTGCGGTTTGAAATTATTTTTTAACAACACACGCAAAACTTCGGTGATTGTTGCAATTCCAGATGCATTATCATCTGCTCCTGGTGCAAAAGTTTGATTTGCATTCCAACCAACAGTCGAATCGGCATGACCTCCAATAATCACAAATTCATCTTTCTTTTCAATTCCATTAAAAGTCAAAATCAACGACTTCATTGGCGTATTCACATGATCAACGATTCTTACAAATACGTCAGTTCGTCCTGCATCAGCAATCATTTTCACCCAAACTTCTTTCAATTTAAGAACCGCATTATTTGCTTCTTGTCGTGTATGATAACGCGTTTTGAAACCTTCTAACATCAAAATTGTTTTCTCAATTTCTTTCACATCAACATCATTCAAAGCTGTTGTTATAAAAGCTTGTTCTGAAATGGTATAATTGAAAGGTGCTTTTTTCTGAGATGGTTTTTCTTGAAGTGATTGTAGTGCATCTTCTTTCGAATTTCTAAAAATATAACCATGTCCATGCGCAAATTTTCCATGTAAACTTTCAGCAATTTCTGGATGAAAATAAATAGCAGATAAATTATCTTTCGAAGATATTAGATCAATTGAATCTGCATGATTTTTTTGTAAAAAAATTGCATTCTCTGTCTCCATTGTCGCAAAAATGAAGTTTTCTTTGGATTGCCCAAAAGAAAAAATAGCATGGAATAAAAAAGGCGTAAGGAATAAAAATTTATTTCTCATAAAATCATATTAGTGTTAAAACAAATATATGATTAATAATATTTTATCAGATTTATTTGAAATAAAAAAATCCATCTTTCGATGGATTTTTTTATTAATATTTTAATTGAAACTTTATATAAGTAATCTTTTTACCTTCTTCCAAAAACTTCGATTCGTAATATGTTTGTACTTCCGTTACAATTGCAGGAATATCCGAATGATCTGGGTGATAAACATCGTGTGTAGAACGAATCACTTCGTGACCTTCAATGTGAATAACACCATGTGTATACCCATGTAAAAATTCAGAATCCGTTTTTAAGTTTACTGTTCCTTCTGGTTTCAAGATTGTATTGTAACGTCTCAAAAATTCAGGATCTGTCAAACGATGTTTTGTTCTTCTGTATTTGATTTGTGGATCTGGGAAAGTAATCCAAATTTCGCTCACCTCATTTTCTGCAAAAAGATGATCGATAATTTCGATTTGAGTTCGAAGAAATCCAGCATTTTCTATTCCTTCATCCAAACAAGTCTTAGCACCACGCCAAAATCTTGATCCTTTAATATCTACTCCGATAAAATTACGATCCTTGTCACGACGCGCCATTGCAACTGTATATTCTCCTTTTCCGCATCCAAGTTCTAACACAATTGGATTATCGTTCTTGAAAAATTCTTTGTTCCAATTTCCTTTTAATGCAAACTCATTAATCGCCTCTTCTCGTGTTGGTTGAACAACATTCTGAAAAGTTTTATTTTCGTTAAATCTTCTGATTTTATCTTTTCCCATTTCGGATATATTTTGCGCGAAATTACGAGATTTTGATTAATCTAAAAAACTGTTCTGAAAACACATAAATATCATCAAATAGTATTTATGTAAAAAGGTTTATTATTTTTGTATTGAAAAACTAAAATTAGAAAAATGGATTTTATCAAACAATTTCATAGTGGCTGGGCTTATCTTGTGATTTTGATGGGCGTTATCTTTATGATTTCAACATTAATTTATGCGATTTCTAAAAAAGATACAAACGCAACAATTAAAAAAATCGGGTTATTTACAACCATTACTTTTCACGTTCAATTATTACTTGGATTAGTCTATTATATAATGATGTTTTCTGCTTTAGAACCATCAGGAATAATGAAAGATTCTGGCTTAAGATTAACTTTTGTTGAACACCCTATGATGATGATTGCAGGTGTTGTTTTTATGACAATTGCTAATGCAAAATTGAAACGATCTACAACTGTACCAATGAGCGTTGCAGTCTTTGCAATTATTGGTTTAGTTTGTATTTTAAGTAGAATTCCTTACCATGTTTGGTTTGCTTAAAAATTTAGAATAAATTCATAGAAAAGAGTATTAAGTTATTAATACTCTTTTTATATTTTTATGTGATTTATAATTTTTTTATTCTAATTTCGTTATTAACAAGTCGCTAAAGCTTTCTTTTAAATTTTAAGAATCTTTGGCACTCGATTTGAAATAGACTTGTACAAACTAAGAAATAAAATGAAATATATAAAATATCTATTCTCTTTGCTTTTGGTTTTAGTAACTTTTAACCTAAGTGCCCAAGATTTCCATACAGCAAATATCAAGGTTGATTACGAACAAGAAACCGGAACTTTAAACATAACCGCGCGTACATTTACCAATCAGTTGGAAAAAGCAGTTGGTGCAGATGTTTCGAACAAATCTAATTTTGAGAACAAGTTGAAAGCGTATGTAAATAGTAAAGTTGATGTCAAAGTAAATGGTAAAGCTTTGGGAACTTCGTATTATGGTTATCAGGTAAATGATAAATCGACACGAGTTTTCTTTAAGTTTGATAAAATTTCTGATATCAGCTCGATAGAACTAAAAGTAGCTTTGTTGACAGATATTTTTAATGACCAACAAAACATTGTAACTTTTGATGTCAAAAACAAAAAAGACACAAAAGTATTAACAGGAAATAACGACACCGTAAAGATGTCTTTCTAATAAAGCAAAAGCCTTCCGATTTCGGAAGGTTTTTTTATTTCAAATATGCTTAATAATTATCTCTAATCACTCGCAATAACTTTTCGTTCTCATTTCGAATCCAAGATAAATCTTTGATCGAATTGTTATTCATCAAACTAAAAATTAACGTTCTTCCAGATTTAGTTTTCAAATAACCACTCAACGTTACATTATTGTTCAATGTCCCTGTTTTGGCGTAAATATAAGGTTGCGCCGAATCTTTGTATCTATTTTTGATTGTTCCCGTTTTACCGCCGATTGGGAAAATAGAAAACAAACGTTGCTCAGGAAATTCGTTGTACATTTTCCCTAAAACTTGCGCAAAACTTTGAGGTGTAAACAAATTATAACGCGATAATCCCGAACCGTCAAACCATTCTGGTTGTTGTTTCAAATCATTCAACAAATATCTTTTCGAATAGGTAATCGTTTCAGAGGCGCTCAGTTTTCCTGGTAAAGTACTCGAAGCTAAAATCAATAAATGTTCTGCCAAAAAATTATCGCTATTTTCCATCATTTCGCGGTAAACATCATCTGATTTCTGACTATAAAACACTTTCGGATTATTAACCATTGGCGTTTTGACCATATCAACAGGTTTTCCCAAAATTTGCGACAACGATTTTTCTATCACCGTTTCATTCACAATAAAAGGAACTTTTTCTGTTCGTTTTTTATTGCTGATATAAAATTTATTATCATAGAAATTCCTCGGTTCTGGCATTTCTTTAATTTCTGTCAATTCTTCAAAATATGTTGGAAATGTTTTGATTGAACTCCCATTTTTCGAAATCGAAACTAAATTTTCATGAATCGGAAACTGACTTCTTTCTGGTGCATAATCTTTTCTAAAATCGTCCCAAGTCCAACCTGGTAAAAAAGATTCTTCGTCGAAATTATTCCAATGAAAAACAATTTTAGAACCATTATTTTTCAGGAAATCTAACGCTCGTGTATTTTTATATTTTGGATGCAAAAAAGTTGGATCTCCAGTTCCTTCGATATGCAATTCGTTACCAATCAACTGATATTTGAATGCAGGAATCGAATCATTTAACATTTTCATCGCTGTATACAACGTAAAAATTTTGGTGTTAGATGCTGGAACAAAAAATTTGTTTCCGTTATAATTATAAATTTCTTCTTTCGTGATTGGATCATACAAATAAAATCCCGTGAATTGAGTGGAATAGAAATCAGAATTGAGATGTTTCTCAATTAATTCGGTCTGCGCAAAAAAATGCACAGACGAAAAAATTGATAATATGGTAAGTAAATACTTCATTAATCTTTGTTCTCGAAAGGAATTGTTGACAAGTTCGATTCGTTTTTAATAATCATTTCTGTATGTGGATAAGGCATCGAGATATTATTGTCGTCTAACGCATATTTCACTGCGCGATACAATTGCCAATAAGCCGTCCAATAATCACTATTTTTCACATAACAACGCACAGCCAAATTCACAGAACTTGCAGCAAATTCTAGAATCTCAACCGTTTTAGATTGTGTATCATCAACCAATTCATTTTTCTCTAAAACATTCAACAAAACTTCGCGCGCTTTGTCAAAATCATCATCATAAGAAATACCAACATTTACATCTAATCGACGATATTCTTTTACAGAATAATTGGTAATTGGATTGTTAAATAAATTTCCGTTTGGCAAAGTTATGATCTGTCCTTTTGCAGTTGCAATTACTGTATTTAGTAAATTTATCGACTCTACACTTCCTTCATTTCCTTGCGATACGATATAATCTCCAACTTTAAAAGGTTTGAAAAGAATAATTAAAATTCCTGCTGCAAAATTCGACAAAGAACCTTGCAAAGCTAAACCAACTGCTAAACCAACACCTCCTAAAGCTGCAACAAAACCAGAAGCATTAAAACCTAATCGACCTACAACAAAAGTTAATACAATAGCTTTGAATAATATATTAAGAATTGGAATTAAAAACGTACGAATTGATAAATCGACATTTCGTGCAACCATTCTTTTTTCGATTAACTTGACAAGTTTACCTGTTACCCAAAAACCAATTATTAAGGTTAATAAAGCAGAAACTAAGCTCCATCCAACTTCAGAGCCTTTCGTTAATAACCATTGTGTAAAGTTTTCTAAATCCTTAAATGGTGTTGTTATTACATCTTGCAAACTATCTACCTTGTCTTGCTCTTGCATAATTATTCTTTTTTATTAGTAATTCAGTTGATAAAATTAGTTCCAATCTAACATCTTTTCAAAAAAATAGAAAAATTATCATTTTTTTTAACTAATTTTAATAAATATGAATATTGGTACAATATTCGTTAAGAACAAATTACAACTTAAAAAAGGCTATAATTAAAAATTAAAATCTATGAACATTATTGAATTAGTAAAAGGGTATATTACCCCAGATTTGATCTCGAAAACTTCATCAGAATTAGGTGAAAATGAATCGGGAATTTCTAAAGCAATCAATGCATTTATTCCTATTCTTTTAGGAGGTGTTTTAGAAAAAAAGAATTCTACTACAGGCTTATTTCATACCATCAAATCTTTTGGTGCTTCTCGTGGATTAGCAAATATTTCGACAGAACAAGAAACACCAGACACGATTAAAGAATTAATCAATGTTATTTTTGGTTCGAATGCGCAACCAATCGTTTCTAAAATTGCTGAATATGCAGGAATTTCGACAGGTTCATCTTCAAAATTATTAGACTTAACTGCATTAACAACTTTTGGATCTATTGGGAAAGAAGCCGAATTTAACAATGTAACAGAAGCTGATTTCTTTTCATCTTTAGGAGGAATTAAAGATAAAATTTTAGGATTAATCCCAACTGGCTTAGGACTTGGAGCTTTAGGTTTAGGAACAATGTTTAATGATGCGCCTAAAATCACTGAAACAATAGATGTTGCAAAAGATCATGTAACTGAAACTATTACAGAAACAAGAAAAGTAGTTGATGTAGAACCGGAAGAAAAACCTTATGTAGCGCCAGTTGATGCTTACGCAGAAACTCATAACAACAATGATGGCGGAGGTTTTTGGAAATGGTTAATTCCATTAATTTTAGTTGCTTTAGCGGCCTTTTTCTTATTAAAAAAATGCAATAAGAACGAAGAAAAAACAGTTGTTACAGAAGAAACTGAAATTGTGGTTGATTCATTGAATACAGATTCGCTTAACGCTGCACCGAAAGAATTATCTGATATCGATTTAGATGGTGTTGCTTTGAAAGGATACGCAAATGGATTAGAAGATCAAATTATCAAATTTATCAAAGCTCCAGATTTTGCAACAATGTCAGAAGATCAATTAAAAGAAAAATGGTTCAACTTTGATAATGTAAATTTCGTTTTTGGTAAAACTGATCAATTAGAACCAGGTTCTGAAATTCAATTAGACAATGTTGCTGCAATTTTGAAAAAATATCCAACTGCAAAAATTAAGCTTGGAGCGTACACAGATAAAGTTGGTGATGATGAGAAAAACAAAGAAATCTCTCAAAAAAGAGCAGATTACTTAAAAGCTGAATTAACAAAACGTGGTGTTGGTGCGCAAATTATTGCTGCCGAAGGTTACGGAGAAGAATTTGCAAAAGTAGCTGAAACAGCTTCTGACGCAGAAAGAGCTTCTGATCGCAAAATGTCATTACGTTTTACAAAATAGTCATTTCATAAAATTTACAAATAAGGGTAAAAGCAATTTTATCCTTATTTTTTTGTTATTTTTTTCGAAACCAACTCGCAACAAGCTAAACAATTAATATCTTTGCACACTATGAAATTTTCAATCGATAAAAAAGACGAATTTTCTAAGGCAAGAGCCGGTGTTGTAGAAACCGATCATGGTAAAATCGAAACACCTATTTTTATGCCAGTTGGTACGGTTGGTACAGTAAAATCTGTTCACCAACGTGAATTAGAAGAAGATATTAAAGCCCAAATCATTCTTGGAAATACTTATCATTTGTATTTGCGTCCAGGAACTGATATTTTGCACAGAGCGGGTGGATTACATAAATTTATGAATTGGCAAAAACCAATTNNCATATCGATGGTTCTTACCACATGTTTACGCCAGAAAAATCAATGGAAATTCAGCGTTATATCGGAGCTGATATTTTTATGGCTTTTGATGAATTAACAGGAATTCCAGCAAAATATCACGATGCAAAACGTGCGATGCATGTCACACATCGTTGGTTGGAGCGTTGTAGAACTTGGTTAAACAATAATCCTGAATATTACGATCACAAACAAACGCTTTTCCCAATTGTACAAGGAAATGATTTCAAAGATTTGCGTCAAGAATCAGCAAAATATATTGCGGATTTCGGTGCAGAAGGAAATGCTATTGGTGGATTATCTGTTGGTGAACCAGAACCTGTGATGTACGAAATGACGGATATCGTAACCGAAATTCTTCCACAAGACAAACCTCGTTATTTAATGGGAGTTGGAACACCTTGGAATATCATCGAATGTATTGCTTTAGGAGTTGATATGTTCGACTGTGTTATGCCAACTCGTAATGCGCGTAACGCCATGTTGTTCACGTGGAATGGTGTTATGAATATGAAAAATGCAAAATGGAAAGATTGTTTTGAACCATTAGACGAAAACGGGACTAGCTATGTGGATAGTTATTACACAAAAGCCTATGTTCGTCATTTGTTCAATGCCAACGAAGCGTTAGGAAAACAAATTGCATCTGTTCATAACCTTGCGTTTTATTTAGATTTGGTAAGAGTTGCAAGACAGCATATCTTAGCAGGAGATTTCGCTCAATGGAAAGAACAAATTGTTCCACAATTAAAACAACGTCTGTAGTTTGAAAATAATTGATAAATACATCATCCGAAACTTTATCGGAACCTTTATCTTCATGGTTTTGATTTTGTCTACTATCGCTGTTATTGTCGATCTTAGTCAAAAATTAGGACGTATTAATGATAGTGGTTCTACAGCTTTTTCGGCTTTAACCCAATTTTACCCTTATTGGTCTATTTGGATTATCAACACCTTTTTACCAATTGCCGTTTTTATCACTGTGATTTATTTTACATCACGACTTACGATGCAAACCGAAATTGTAGGTGTGCTTTCGGGTGGTATTAGTTTTTATCGATTTACACTTCCATATATTTGGGTTGCTATATTTTTAGCTGTTTCTGCTTTGGTAGTAGGAAATGTGGTTTTGCCTTGGGCAAATATCAAAAAAAATAAATACCAATACACCCATTTATTGAGTAATAACGACAAGGAAGAATATTATAAACGACAACGTATCGGTTCGCAAATTTCTCCTGATGAGTTTGTTTTTGTAGATAGTTATGACAGAACAGAAAAATTAGGAAGTTCTTTTATGTATCAAAAATTTGATTCGACTGAGTTGAAAAAACAAATCATCGCTTCAAGTTTTAATTGGAATGATAAAGATTCTACTTATGCATTAATGAGTGTTTACACACGCGAAATTAACAAGGATAAAACCGAAAAGTTAAATTACGAAGCCAATACAAATTTGAAGTTACCAGCTTCTCCTGATGAAATTTTACCAGAAGAATATGTTGCTGAAACAATGAATACCTTCGAATTAAATGAATTTATTCAGAAACAAAAAGCAAAAGGTTCTGCCAATGTAAATACATACGAAAATGAATTAAATAACCGTTTGAGCGTACCATTTTCAACTATTATTTTGACACTTTTAGCTTTATCGCTTTCATCTAAAAAACGTCGTGGAGGAATCGGAATCAATCTTGCAGTTGGTATTTCGTTAGCGTTTGTCTACATTTTCTTCTCGCAAACAACGTCTACGTTTTCCGAAAAAGGATATGTTTCGCCACTTGTCGCCTCATGGATACCAAACATCGTCTTCGGATTACTAACTTTGTTTTTATATTTCAGACGAGCACGTTCATAAAATATTTCAAAATCCAGTTTCGAAAAGAACTGGATTTTTTATTTGACATTAAACCAATTATATTTTTAATTAAAAGAAATAAAATTTTTTATTCAATTGATAATAATTAACTTTAAGACATTCTAAATTAATCCCTTAGATTTAAAAAAAGTTGAAGTGTAAAACTAAAATCAATTGATATGAAAAAAAATTTACTCCTTTTATTTTTAATCCTTTCGGTTTCTATTTTTTCACAAGAAACATTAAATACGATGTTTTATAATGTGTTCAAATTTCCGAATTCACTTCCTCAAAATCGTCAATTGATCTTAAGAGATATTTTAGACGAATACAAACCAGATTTATTTATGATTTGTGAATTAGTAACAGAAAATGGCGCTGATTTAATCTTAAATACATCTTTGCAAAATCAACCTGATAAATTTGCTCGCGCACTTTTTGTGGCTGATACAACGAAATTAGATGATCCGTTACAAACAATGGTTTTTTATAATACACGTAAATTGACGTTGGTTAATCAACAAAAAATCCCAACAGTTTATCGCGACATCAATCAATATTCTTTTCAATTAAATATTACTTCAAACGATCCCATTCATTTAGAAGTTTTTGTTGCGCATCTAAAATCAAGTACAGGACCTGCAAATCGTCAAATGCGTTTGGAAATGGTGCAAGAAGTCACAAAATCCTTGAAAAAATTAACGCAACCTAATACATATGTTCTTTTTGCTGGAGATTTTAATTTTTATAATTCATCAGAACCAGCTTATCAAGAAATTATCAATCCGGCAAATGCTATTTTGATGATTGATCCATTAAATGCACTTGGAAATTGGCAAGACAATCCAGCTTTTAGTTATTTACATACACAAAGTACACGCGTTTCTAACATAGGTTTTGGAAGCGGAACTAATGCAGGGGCAAGTGGCGGTTTAGATGATCGTTTTGATTTTATTATGATGAGTGAAAATTTCAAAAACAGCTCACGTTTTTCTTTTATAAACGATAGTTATAAAGCGTATGGAAATAATGGAGATTGTTTGAATAAAGATGTTAAAGATCCTGATTGTACAGGCATTTACTCTCAAACTCTACGAACTAATTTGTACAATATGAGCGATCATTTACCTGTTGTGATGCAATTTAAAATTCATGAGAGTTTAAGTACAAAATCAATTGAATCAAAACCTTTTATCTGGTTAAAATCAGCAAATATTACGAATGATAAAATTATAATTGGTATTGATAAAACACAATTAAATACTCAAAATAATATACTTTTCATTTACAATTCAGTTGGACAAAGTGTACAATCGGTTCGTATTAATAATCAATCAAATATAACGATTAATTGTCAAGGATTAGCGGCTGGAATTTATTATATTAAAACAAAAGAATCAAACGAAATTTTAAAGTTTATAAAGAGATAATTCAATATTAATTTTATCGAAAACAAGATAATTTCATTCAAAACAATAGCTCAACTATTTACTTAATATTTTAGCTAAAATCAACCCTTTAAAAATTTCGTCAACTTACAGAAAATTCGTAATTTTGCATCCTAGTACAAATTCTAAAAGTAAGATGATAAACATTTCTCTTCCAGATGGAAGTGTAAGACAGTATGAGAGTGGCGTAACTCCTATGGACGTGGCGCTAAGCATTAGTGAAGGTTTAGCACGTAATGTAATTTCGGCTATAGTAAACGATCAACAAGTTGAAACAACAACCCCAATCACCACAGATGCAACGATCAAATTGTTAACCTGGAATGATGAAATGGGTAAAAAAGCTTTTTGGCATTCATCTGCTCACTTATTAGCGCAAGCTATTTTAGAGTTTTATCCAAATGCTAAATTAACTATTGGACCTGCTATTGACAAAGGTTTCTATTACGATGTTGATTTTGGTGAGGATAAATTTACAGAAGCTGATTTTGCGAAAGTAGAAAAAGCAATGTTAGAGAATGCAAAGAAAAA
This sequence comes from Empedobacter sp. UBA7611, assembly GCF_002484365.1. NCBI lineage: Bacteria > Pseudomonadati > Bacteroidota > Flavobacteriia > Flavobacteriales > Weeksellaceae > Empedobacter > Empedobacter sp. UBA7611. The sequence goes on along the minus strand of NZ_DLJR01000070.1, from coordinate 2,166 downwards.
AGCTGAATTCAAATTATATTCAGTTTCAAAAGCAGAAGCATTAGAGACATACAAAGACAATGAATACAAAACAGAATTAATCTCTAATCTACAAGATGGAGATATTACATTCTGTACACACGATAATTTTACAGATTTATGTCGTGGTGGACACATTCCAAACACTGGAATTGTGAAAGCTGCAAAAATCTTGAATGTTGCGGGAGCCTATTGGCGTGGAGATGAGAAAAACAAGATGTTGACTCGTGTTTATGGTATTACATTCCCAAAACAAAAAGATTTAACAGAATATCTTGAGTTATTAGAAGAAGCAAAAAAACGTGATCACCGTAAATTAGGGAAAGAATTAGGTTTATTTGCTTTCTCTGAAAAAGTTGGTGCAGGTTTACCTCTTTGGTTACCAAAAGGAGCTGCTTTGAGAAGAAAATTAGAAAACTTCTTATTGAAAGAGCAACAAAAAATGGGTTACGAAATGGTAATTTCTCCACACATTGGTCAAAAAGAATTGTATGTAACTTCTGGTCACTATGCAAAATATGGTGCAGATAGTTTTCAGCCAATTAAAACGCCAAACGAAGGAGAAGAATTCTTGTTAAAACCAATGAACTGTCCACATCACTGTGAGATTTACAAAACATCTCAATGGTCGTACCGCGATTTACCAAAACGTTATGCAGAGTTTGGTACAGTTTATCGTTACGAACAATCAGGAGAATTACACGGTTTAACGCGTGTTCGTGGATTTACTCAAGATGATGCTCACTTATTCTGTACACCAGATCAATTATTAGAAGAATTCAAAAAAGTAATTGATTTAGTATTATATGTATTTACAAATCTTGGATTTGATAATTATTCGGCTCAAATCTCATTAAGAGATCCAGAGAATAAAGAAAAATACATCGGATCTGATGAAAACTGGGAAAAAGCTGAACAAGCAATTATCACAGCATCAGCAGAAAAAGGTTTACCAACAGTTGTAGAATATGGCGAAGCTGCATTCTATGGACCTAAGTTAGACTTTATGGTGAAAGATGCATTAGGACGTCAATGGCAATTAGGAACAATCCAAGTGGATTATAATTTACCAGATCGTTTTGATTTAACTTACACTGGAGCAGACAACGAAAAACACAGACCAGTAATGATTCACCGTGCGCCATTTGGCTCTATGGAACGTTTCATTGCCATTTTGTTAGAAAATACAGCAGGTAATTTACCACTTTGGTTAACACCAGATTTATTCACAATTTTACCAATTAGTGAAAAATATGTGGAATATGGAGAAAAAGTATTAAATTTGCTGGCCGAAGAAGAAATTAACGGACTGATTGACAGTAGAAACGAGAAAACTGGTAAAAAAATCCGTGATGCCGAAATCGGTAAAATTCCTTTCATGTTAATCATCGGTGAAAAAGAAGCAGAAAACGGTACAGTTTCTGTAAGAAGACACGGAGAAGGTGATTTAGGAGAGATGACGATTCAAGCGTTTATCGACTTCATGAAAGAACAAATCAAATTAAAATAATTTAAAACAGAATAACTATCGCAATTAGAAGAAAAGGCGGCAGAGGTCCAGCCAGAGTAATTAAGGAAGATCAACACAAGATCAATGATAAGATTGACGCGAAAGAAGTACGCGTTGTTGGAGAAGGTATAGAACCTGGTGTATATCCAATAGCTAAAGCTTTAGAACTTGCAGAAGAACAAGGTTTAGATTTGGTAATGATCAGTGAAAAAGCCATTCCACCTGTTTGTCGTGTCGTAGAGTACAAAAAATTCTTATACGAACAAAAGAAAAAAGAAAAAGAACTTAAAGCTAAACAGCAGAAAGTTGTCGTGAAAGAAATTCGTTTCGGTCCTCAAACAGATGATCATGATTACGAATTCAAAAGACGTCACGCAAGATCTTTCTTAGAAGAAGGTTCAAAATTGAAAGCATATGTTTTCTTCAAAGGACGTTCTATTATCTTTAAAGATCAAGGAGAAATCTTATTGTTACGTTTAGCTCAAGAATTGGAAGATGTTGGAAAAGTAGAACAAATGCCAAAACTTGAAGGTAAAAGAATGATTATGATGATGGGACCTAAGAAATAATTAGGTTCTTATCATCTTACAAAAAATAAAAAACGTTTTAATTTTAAATATTTGTAATCATGCCAAAAT
>NZ_DLJR01000032.1:0-10215 GCF_002484365.1 Empedobacter sp. UBA7611 | reverse complement strand
AAATCTTTGTTTCTATTTGATATTTAGATGATTTCATTTTGTTTTTGGTTAATTTTATGTCACAAATTTAGTGAAAATTTGTGACAAAATTTAATTTTAAAAATGTAATTATAGTAATTCTATATCTTGTAATTTTCTACCAAACTCATCATCTGCTGTTAGTTTGAAAAGATCATCTTGTAAACCTAGGAGTGTACGTTAATTCTTTTTTGAATGACTACATTATTTAATTGTAGCACAGTAGAATGTATTAGATTTAAGAATTCATCTTTCACGTTTTTTTGGCCTATTTCTTTAAAAATGCACTGTCTTTTAAAGTGTATAAGTTTACAAATATAGCTTGGGTTAGCTTTTTCAAATCCATCTAACCTCCCCATTATTTAGTTATGTTTTCAAATTAAGATTTATTAAGTGCAATATATTGCACTATTTATATACTTTAGACTAAAAACGATCAACATTCTCTAGAAAGTGCAATTCAATGCACTTTTCTTGTTTTATATCTAATTTCTTTCTAAATTTACATTAAAAGTGCATTATATGACACTATTATTAATCGAACAGATAAAAGAACGTCGTAAAGTTTTAGCGATATCACAAGAAACATTAGCGGAGATTTCAGGTGTAGGTTTACGAACGTTAAAACAATTTGAAAGTGGTAAAGGTAATCCAACTTTAGAAACGCTTCAAAAGTTGTGTGATGCCTTAGGATTAGAAATTAAATTAGAGGTTAAAACAATTGAATCATGAGAATTGCACAAATTTTATATAAAGGAGAAAGGGCAGGAGTTCTAACGCAATTGGATAATGGTCGCTTTCATTTTATCTATAATGAAGATTGGTTAAATGATGATTCTAAGCCTTCTATAAGTTTAACGTTGCCTAAAAATCAAAAAGAGTTTGATTCTGAAACTTTGTTTCCTTTTTTCTATCATTTATTACCAGAAGGGGTAAATAAACGAATGATTTGTAAAACATATAAGATTGACGAAGATGATGCTTTTGGTATTTTACTACAAGCTTCTAAAGTAGATACAGTAGGTGCAGTAACAATAGAAAGAGTTTAGCATGAAGTTAGAAATAAAAAATTGTCCCGGTTCTTTAAAAGAAAATTTTAATACATATAGTCCAAGTGTATTAAAGAAGTTGTTTAATGGAAAAAAAGTGAATCCAATTTTAAATTATACTTCGCTAACTGATCGTAAGGATAAAAGTAGTTTTAACCAAAATCAAACACATATTTCTATTTCGGGATTTCAAGAGAAATATTCTTTAATTCTTGATGGAAATGAACTAAGATTAACGAATGAAAACGAAAGTGGACATTATATTTTAAAACCAATTTCTGATTTACCCAAAAATAGTGAATTTGCACCAGCGAATGAGCATTTAACGATGCAAATCGCTAAACAAGTTTTTAAAATTGAAACGGCAGAAAATGCTTTAGTTTTTTTTAAAGATGGAAGTCCAGCATACCTTACGAAGCGTTTTGATTACAATGAAATTGGAGATAAGTTAGCTGTGGAAGATTTTGCTTCTTTATTAGGGAAATCTCCAGCAACTGATGGGGAACAATACAAGTATGAAGGAAATTATCTCGAATTATTTGAAGCCTTGAAAAAATATGTCCCTGCTTGGAAAGTAGAAACTCCAAAGTTATTCGCTTTGATTGTTTTCAATTATCTGTTTTCTAATGGAGATGCTCATTTAAAGAATTTTTCTTTAATAGAAACTCAACAAGGAGATTTTAAATTAAGTCCAGCATATGATTTACTGAATACCAAAATTCATATCGAGGATGCTGATTTTGCTTTAAAAGATGGATTATTACCGAAATCTATCTCAAAAGGTAAAATAATCGACCAATTATTTTTGTTAGGTGAAAATGCAGAAATGACAGAAAAATCTATTGCTAAAGTTCTTCAAAATCTATCTTCTAAGGAAGATCAAGTGGTAGATTTAATTGGTAAATCGTACTTATCAGAAAAGCTAAAACGAAATTATTTGCAAAGTTATCAGCTTCGATTGAAGAAACTGAAAATAATTGTAAAGTAAAAAAATGAACAAGGAGATTTCCTTAAAACATTTTTTATAATTTATCCTATAAGCAAAATGGAATAGGTTATTCCTTCTTTTCAACGTAATTTTAGAAGCGAAATAATAGAATCAAAAATGAAAAAAATATATATTACAACTTTAGATCACTTAGATCAAATTGATCAAGCATCTTTTAATCAACCAAAAATTATTTATAAACACAGTACAACTTGTGGGTTATGTGATATAATTTGGGATATTGTAAAAGAAAGCGATTTTGAACTGAATTATTTAGATTTATTAACGTATAGACCACTCTCTAATGAGATTGAACGACGATACAATGTTCAGCACGAATCACCGCAAATCCTAATTATAAAAGATGGAAAATGTGTGTACAATGCATCACATCGTAAAATAAAAAATGAAGAAATTCAGAAACAATTAGATTTATTCGATTAAAGAATCTTCGGTTTGATTTCCTAACAGGAAAACTAAATTACGTTCGTGTTCATCAATAAAATCTTCACCTGTATAAAAAGTTTCATCTACGACAAGATATATCTTTAACCCCTTATTTAACTTTGAGTCTTTAAACACTAATTGACTTACAAAATATGTACTCAAATTATGATCGAAATTTTTGGTGCGACTATCAAATCTAAATTGGGCATGATTTCGTGGTCCCGAATATTTAGTTTCAACTTCTACTTGATTTTCTTCTTTCAGAACATTGATATAATTTCTTAAAAACGAAAAAGCTTCTTCGCGAGCAACAATCGGATCATCATTATAAAATGAATTAATTGTTACTTCTTTTGTTTCTTGATCGAATAGTGTTTCGACTTCATAATGAACTTTTAATTTCATAATCTTCTATTTTAAAATGATGAAGCAAACATATGACTACACAACTATCAGATTATCATAGTCTAAAAAATAATTATAAAAATATCTAAAAGACATATTTTGGCGGGATGGTTTATGACCTTTGTAATATAAATTAAAAACAAGAAAATATGCCTATAATTACAATTGAATTGTCTGATGAACAATTAAAAAAAGTGAAAGAAACCCTGAGTTATAATGGTAATTTAGACTTGAAAGAAGAAACTTTTAATGGAAGTTCAATTGAGTTGGATTTACTTCCATTTATACACATGATGACAGTAAAAGGGTATAAAGAAGAATATATTGGTGCTGTGTTCGTGGAGATTCCGAAGGAGTAAATATAGAAACCCCAACATGAATAATTTTGTTGGGGTTTTATTATTATTTAGAATTGTTTAACCAATTTTCAAAAGCTTCTATCTGTAGCTTAAACCAATGATTAGTTATTTTATATTCATTACCATAATGGTCAATGAAAATATCTTTACTGTAGTATCTTCTGTGAAGATCTTCTGTAATTTTATTAATTTCTATTAATATAGCAAAATCTAAATTAAATAATTGTTTACATTTTTCAGGATCAGTAATAGTCAAAATTATTTCATCTTGATTATTCATTAATTTTATTTTTTCAAAAGCGGATAAAACAAAATCTTTATTTTTTAATAAAGTATCTAAAGGGTCTTCATTTTCTATTAATTCAGATATTTCTATAATTTCTTCTATTTCCTCAAAATCAATAATTGGATCTTCTTTAGAACTATCAATTCCATTATTTAAATCATAATTTTTATGATGTTTTGGACACATGAATTTGATAACATCATGAAAATTTTCGTGTTTTTTCTTGAATTCTTCCTCAAATAAATTCAAATCAATTTTATAAGTAATATTGGTAATTTTTTCACCAAATTCTTCTAATATTTCTTGAATTAATATTTTGCGTTCTCTACCTTTTAAATGTGCGGCATGTAAGCCAGTATATTGTTTACATATAGAACCATCATTATTCAATTCTCCACAAGATTTTCTAATACCATTTTTTTTGCGATGTGGTCTTGCTAATTGTGTTACAATATCTGATGTTCTCGGCCCTAAAAATATGTAAACTTCTTCTAATGTTCCTTGGATAAAAGCCATATAATAATTTTTATTGTGTTAATTTATTTTTTCTAAGCCCCCAACACTTCTCGCAACACTTGCTGTAACAACAATGTATTAGTTTTGATTAATTATTTTTAACCAAAAAACTAATACTATATTTTACTTAATTCATAAATATTGTTATCAAGCATCTCGAATTTTAATCGCTGATTAGCTTTAAGATTTAAAAGACGAATAATTTTTTCATCTACTTTTAATAAAGAGGAACGACCTTCTTTATGTGTATATTTTAAGTTAAATTTATTATCTCCAATTTGAATCTTCACTGTAGAATCATTAGCAGGGAAATAATCTTTAAAATCTACGGTAATTCGTAATGTCTTTTTCTTAATATCATTTTGTGTAATCGAATTTCTATTACTTGGTAGTATGAAATACTTTCCTGTTTTAGTTTTTGGAGCAACTTTATTTATTTCTTGTTTTGAATTATTTTCTTGACTAGGTTTAATAGCATCTATAAGCAATTGATAGTATTGTTCTTTATTAGTTATCGAAGCATTATGAAATGGCACTTCATAGACCAATGTTTCTCCAATTTTGCCAATATATCCATATCTGTTGTTTTGTACATCTAAAAGTTTATCAGAATTACGAATACATTCTCCAACTTTAGAGTGTATTAAACATAGTTTCTTGACATGATTACGTTCAAGTATTTTTAGTATTCTGTCCAAATGCTTTGTTTCAATTGAAACATTTTGGCTATTGGTTTCGACTAACTCGTTATTCAGATCAGTTACACCGTAGATCCATTGATTGTAATTGATTTTTGAAGAACCAAAAACAATCTCATCACCTATTAAAGGATCGTTGATTTGTTGAGTGATTAACCCTGATTTGAATAACACGTTCCAAAAACTTAAATTTCTACTGAACCAATGCGCATTAGCATTAGAAATTTCTGGCGCATTAAGTGCCAGAAACAAAATATCCATTTCTTTGTAAATGTATTCTTTTAGATTTACCATAATCAAAATTTTATTATATCTAAGCCCCCAAAGCTTCTCGTAACACCTGTTGCAACAACAACGCATTGGTTTGTTGGCTTTGTTTTACTTGTGTTTCTAAGGCATCGCAATAGCCCATTAACTCATCCAATTTAGCTACAATGCGTTCTTGGATTTCTAAAGGTGGAAGAGGAATAAAAATTGATTCACATTTTTCCTTATTAATATAACTAATTGTTGTTTTAATAGCTTTATCAATTAATAAATTGGAAAATTGTTTGATACTATATGCAAGATATTTAGGAGATAAATTAGAAAATGGTACAAAACAATGTAATTGCTGATTTGCAACTATTGGTTTATCTAATAAACATACTAAATCAAATCGTCCAACACAGCTCATAACTATACTGTCTTTAGGCATTACTCTACAGTTATATAAATTTGTTTCTTCAATTGACAAGCCTTTATCTGTTAATGAATAATCTAAATAAAAACTCTTTTCAGAAAAATTTGTTTGAGTAATCCAAGGAATATGTCCTGTAAATGATTTCGGTTTATCTCTGTTCGGAACAATTGAGTAAGATAGATCACCAACTCTACACCACGTCCAATTTTCAGGGATATCGAAAGGCATTTCTTCTTCGGTTATCGGTGCTAAAGGTTTTGGTTTCTTGATTTTCTTTTCTTTCACCAATTGTGCTTTTTCTGCTTGTATCTCGGCTAATAAATCAGCTCCGGTTTTGTCGTCGTTGGTTTCATTGCTGACTAATAATCCTTGCATCGCCTCACGCAAAAATGCCTGACGTAGATTTTTAATCAAGTCCAATTGATGGGTGATTTCGGTGGAAATATTATTAGAATTCTTTGTGCTATCTTTTATTAGTTTTCCAAATGCTTTTTGATCCTCTAAAGATTCTGGAATTAAAATTTCAACTTCCAACAATTCTTTTTCATGAATTGATTTCTGAGCCGCACCTTTAGTAGATAAACTGTTTAAAATATCTTTAAATAAAGAACTTTCGATATAAGATTTTATGAATTCTACGTCTACATCTTCAACTGAAAACATTGGCATATTTTCAGTTACAATACATTTATTAACTTCTAATGGAGCAAAACCAATAGAACCATCTTGTACACCTTGACGTACAAACATCAAAGTATGAGGATGTAAATCTAAATCTATTACAAATTGTCTTTTTCGACCAATTTCTTTCCCTAATTTTTCTCCTCTAAATGAAACTCCTGTATGTTTTGAAATGGTTACTTGTTTATATACAATATCATCTTGAACTCTATGTTCAATTCTATATTGTTTGAATATTGATTTCAATTTAACTTTTTTCCACTCCATTACCCAATCGCTTGTTTTAGTTGTTCTAATAAAGTATTGGTTTTGGCTAAAGAATCTGATAATTGCGTCATCAATTCTGCCGAAGAATGTTCAATTACTTCTTCTTGTTTGGTTGGGTTCTTAATGTCCAAATCAAAATTGCGGGCAATCAGTTCGTCTATGCTCACTTTCCAAGCTACTTCGCTTTCGGTACGGTTGTTCCACCAAGCCGTAATCGGTTCAAACTCGGCTTCTTTTATCGGTTTGGTTTTGCTGTAGGCTTTTTGTCCTTCTGGCAAACGGTGTTCGTAATACCACACTTCTTTCGTGGCATAATCGGCTTTTTCGTTGTTGTGTTCTACTTTCTCAAAAAACAACAAATTGGTCGCTACCGTGGCATACGGCTGAAACACCGAGTTAGGCAAACGCACAATGGTATGCAAACGACAATCTTTCAGTAACTTTTCGCGGATGCGTTGTTTTACGCCATCGCCCGTTAGCGAACCATCGGGCAATACAATCCCCGCACGTCCACCTACTTTTAGCAAGTGAATCATCAGAATCAAGAACAAATCGGCCGATTCTTTGGTACGGTAATTTTGTGGGAAGTTGTTTTCGTTGTTGTTCGAAACCACGCCACCAAAAGGCGGATTCGCCAAGATGACATCTACACGGTCTTTTTGTTTGTATTCCGTCAACGGCTGATCCAACGAATCGCGGTAGGTAATATTCGGCACTTCGATATCGTGCAAAATCAAATTAGTCGTTGCCAACAAATACGGCAACGGTTTGTATTCCCAACCAATGATATTGTCTTGCAAGGCTTGTCGATCTTCAACCGAATCCACTTGCTTGTAAATATGCTCAATAGCCGCCGTTAAATAACCACCTGTACCACAAGCCGGATCTAAAATACGTTCGCCCAATTGCGGATTCAGGGTTTTGGTAATAAACTGCGTAATGGCACGAGGCGTATAAAACTCGCCCGATTTACCTGCGTTTTGTAAATCTTTTAATAACGATTCGTAAATATCACCAAAAGCGTGTTTGTCTTTGGTACTGTTGAAGTCGATTTCGTTTAGTTTGTTCAATACCTGACGGATATGAACGCCTTTTTTCATGTAATTGTTATTTCCTTCGAAGACTTCTCGAACAATAACTGCACGTTTTACACCTGTACTGATGTCTAAATTGCGTAAAGCTGGAAACAGTTTTTGATCGATAAATTCCAATAATTCATCACCTGTAATGCCTTCGTCGTCACCTGCCCAATTTTCCCAACGAAATTCGGTAGGAATTGGTGAGGTATAATCGTCGTATAATAGTTCTAATTCTTCGTCTTTATCTGAAAAGATTTTTAGAAACAGCATCCATCCCAATTGTTCCAAACGTTGTGCATCACCGTTTAGCCCATTATCCTGTCGCATTATTTTTCTGATGCTATCTAAAATTCCTGATATGCTCATTGTTGTTATTTTTCTAAAATAAATTACATTTTTGGTTTTTGCATTTCCATCAAATTGATAGGTTCTGCTAATACTTTAATACCTTGAGAACTTTTACCTGTTCCAAAGATTTCTGTCCAATATCCCGAATTTTGTTTTGATCCAAATACTGTCGTAGAAAAAGTGTTATTTTTCCATAGAGGTAAGTCAGCTAAATTAATGATAAAATTACGGATATTGTTCCAAAGAGCATCTGTAAATTCATATTGAAAAACCTTCTTTTCATCAATAATCTGACCAGTAGAGATATAATAATTTTGTATGATTTTATGAATTAATTTTAAATATGAATAGACAATTTCTTCTTTTGCCATACGGTATGCTCTTACATGGTCAGCATTGATATCTTCACCCTTTTGAATTTTATCTTCAATTTTAAAAGTTCCAATATTGAAATCAAATTTGTCATCAAAAATTACTTCCGATAAAATATTCATCAATTTGGTAATTTGTTCTACTTCCAAAGTTCGAGGATTTTTACCTTCATCCATTTTAAACGAAATAGGTGTTTCTAACAAATCACCATAGATAAAGAAAGAATAAAATGTTTTATCTATCGTAGAGTAAGACAAGGGCTTCTCTTTAGCACGACCTCCCATATCTACATATTCCATCAATTTATTATCAGGATGTTTGGTTACCTTATCTCGAACCGCGTCTAATATGTAACGTTTAAGTTCTCTAGATTCACCTTTAAAGAAGTTCACCAGTTCCTTTTCGGAAAAATTCAAATTATCCTCTGGCAAATCCAAATCTTTTTGATAACGACTTACTCGATCATAATATAGCGTACTTCCTAAATGTCTTTGTACAGATTTATCAAAAGCTACTTGTTTTAAAGTTGTTCCAGCACGGAAATTTGTCTGTATGAGTTTTTCTATATCAGGATTAATAAAAATACGAACAGGAATATTTCTGACTCCCAACAAAATTTGAGCTGCCGCTTTATGTTGACCATCAAAAATTTTAACTTGACATGAATTAGTATCGCTTTTTTCTTCAATCCAACCTAAAGAAATATGCAATTGAGGGTTACCTTCATAAAATTCAGAAATTAATTTTGCAATATTACTACCAATAGGTCTAGGATTTATAATATTATCATGATGTAGATACTCTATTGGTAAATTAGTAAAGAAGTACTTTTGTTTACTTAGTTTATCTTCATAGACTGGTAATGATATAACATTTGTATCAGCTATATCAGCTAAAGAATATTTAATGTTATCGTTTTCTACTTTAAATTTTAATTCATGTAATCCTCCTTGATTTATTTTTAAAATATCATCTAAATTAGATGAACGATCTTCTTCAGTTTTAATTTTTTCCTGAATTTTTAAAAATGAATAAATTCTTCTTGCTAAATTTAAATCACTTGCTTGTTTTGACCGATTAGCAGAAGAAAATGTTAAAGCAAAGTTTGATTTATCATCTTTACCACCTAATTTGGTTGGTATTACATGGTCAACATCTAAAAGGTCGTAATGAAGATCTAAATCTATATCATCTTGAGTAATAAAACATTTACCACTTTGTATGTTGTAAAGTTCTTCTATTAAATTTCGTCTTTCTTCTTTTGATAATTTGTTTAAATATATTGATGCCATTATGCTATACTATAAATTTCGTTTTCTAATTCTTTAATTGCTTGTTGATATTGCGTTTTACCGCCAAATGATTTAACTATCTCAACAGGTGATCCAAAGCTTGAGATTGGATTAATTTTCAAAACATCCATCGATTCTAAATTTTCAATTCCTTCATCTGCATATTTGTCAATTAAGGCATCGATAACTTTGATAGCTTTGTCTCCATACTTTGTAAAATAATTACGTTTTTTTACATTATTTGCTCGCTCTTTACGAGTTAACGGAGGTTGTTCAAAAGCTACGTGACAAATAATATCAAATAAATCACATTCTTTATTTACTGCTTCCAATAATTCATGTACAGGAACACCTTGTTCTTCTAATTCTTTTATTATGGCATTTTTTCGATCAGCTTCATTCCATGTTTTCAAAAATTTATCCATCGTTTCAAACTGTTCGTTAATTAATTGCTTTGTATAATCTTTTAATCCAATTGTAATGGGTTTACCATTGTTATCAAAGTATAATTCACGTTGATTTAATACACTTACATCTACACCGTTGATATAAATTTTTTTAGGTTTTTCTTTTTTCTCTGTAAAAGGAGAATCATTGGTATTGTAAGGAGGTTTAGGATCATTAATTATATCAGTTGCCTCATCACTATTATCTTCATTTTCAAAATCATCATCGATAGGTTCATTATCTCCAATAACTTTTACTCTTGTTGGATCTCCATCAAAATT
>NZ_DLJR01000008.1:0-24918 GCF_002484365.1 Empedobacter sp. UBA7611 | reverse complement strand
GACACCTCTTTCTAAAAATTAAGAGAGTGTTTGGTTTATAAATTTATTATTTTTTCTTGATAATACAATTGCCTTCTTTTTGCAATTGTTTGTTGTTTAATAATTGCTCTTTGTTCTAAAATTTTATCTGCTCGACCAAAATACACATCCGAAGACGTAAGATTGTTCAAAGCCTCATGACACCTGCAATTGTTGTAGTTTTCTACAAACTTATTTAACGCTTCTGTCAGCTCATCAGGATGGTAATAATGATCTAATTTTACTACATTTTTCATTGTCCTGTGATACCTTTCGATTTTCCCTTGGGTTTGCGGGTGTAGTGGTTTACCTCTAACATGCTCCATTTTTTGCGTATTTTTCAAGTAATCTTTTAATTCACTTGACACATAACAAGGGCCATTATCTGATAGTAATTTTGGTTTCTGTTTCGCTTTTAATTTAGCTTTTTCAATTGCTGTTTTTACAGTTCTTTTTACGTCTTCTGCCTTCATCGAACTGCATAATTCCCAATGAATAATATATCGGCTGTAATCGTCTAAAATCGTGCTTAAATAATACCATCCCCATCCTATAATTTTAAAATAAGTGAAATCAGTCTGCCACATTTGATGAACAAAATTGGTTTTATCTTTAAATTCGTTTGCGGCTGAAATTAAAATATGATTGGGTGCTGGAATTAAATCTCTCTGCTTTAATATTCGATAAACACTCGATTCTGAAATATAAATTCCTAATTCATCGGTCATTTTAAAAGCCAATTCTCTAGCAGATAATTCAGGATAATCCAACGCTAATTCTACAATTAAATCCTTCTGAGAATCAGGTATACTATTCCATTTTCGATGGGTTGAATAATTTTTTGATTCTAAACCTTCAAATCCATTTTCTAAATAATTTGAGTACCATTTATAGAAGGTACTCCGTGCAATTCCGAACTCCTCTAAAGTACGTTTAACTCCAATTTCAGAGCGAGTTACAATCTGTATAATTTCGTGTTTTTCACTTGCTGATAATCGCATATATTTCTTGAATTTTGTTTTTAATCCAACGAGTTCAAGGTTTTTTTTACGATATCATAACGTACAACCAAATCAGCTACAATCTCTTTTAAACGCTGGTTTTCTTTACGTAATTCACTTACATCGTCACTTCTAGCTTCTCGAGTAATATCTCCAGACAATCGCTTTTTTCCAGCTTCTAGAAATTCTTTATTCCACTTATAAAATTGAGATTGACTAATACTATATTTTCTACAAAGTTCAGCTATCGAAGTTTCTGCTCGTAAAGCTTCCATTACAATTAAAATCTTTTGTTCCGCTGTAAATATTCGTCTTGTATTTTGACGAATATCTTTTACATATTTCTCTGGAGTTGGTTTTTTGGATGTTGCCATAATTAAAGTTAATGATTTTTAAAACACTACCTTAAATTTTAGGTCTTAGATGTCCACTTTTTGCTGACGATTTACACTTCCATAATAACGATTTCTTTTTTGTATCGCTATTTCAGGACGGGACACTTACCAGTTCATCAAAACAGAACCCCACGTAAATCCAGCTCCAAAAGCAGTCATCATTACTAAGTCTCCTTTTTTGATTTTACCTTCTTGTTTTGCCTCACTCAATGCAATCGGAATAGACGCTGCCGTTGTATTTCCGTAACGCATAATGTTGTTGTAGACTTTCTCATCTGGTAATCCCAATTGTTTTTGTACAAATTGAGAAATACGCAAATTCGCCTGATGCGGAATAAATAAATCTAAATCTTCAGGCTTTTTATTCGCAGCCGATAAAGCTTCGATAATTGACTCTGGAAAACGAGTTACCGCATGTTTGAAAACATAGTTTCCATTCATATACGGGTAAATTTCTTTTTTAGTTAAAGTGTTTCCTTCTTTCAATAATTCGTCCGACCAACCTGTTTTTGTTCCTGGGAAAGTAACTGCTAATTCTTCAGCAAATTCACCTTCAGAATGTAAATTAGTCGATAAAATTCCACGTCCTTCTTCTTCCGATGCAGAAACAATTACTGCTCCTGCTCCATCTCCAAAAATTACTGAAACGCCACGACCTTCATCCGACATATCCAATCCGAATGAGTGCACTTCTGCTCCAATCACCAAAATATTTTTGTAAACTCCTGCTTTTATAAAAGCATCAGCCGTTGATAACGCATATACAAAGCCAGAACACTGGTTACGAATATCCATTGCCCCAATTGTACGACAACCTAACTCTTTTTGCACCAATACACCATTTCCAGGAAAATAATAATCGGGAGATAAAGTCGCAAATAATATAAAATCAATATCTTGAGCAGTGATTCCTGCATCTTCTAACGCATTTTTAGCCGCAATAACACCCAAATCTGTAGACGAAATCTTAGAACCTGGCTCGATATGTCTTCTTTCGACAATCCCTGTACGTTCCTGAATCCATTCGTCATTGGTGTCCATCACCTCAGCTAAATCAAAGTTTGTAACAACTCTTTCGGGAACATAATGCCCAACACCTGTAATAATAGAGTGTATCATGTGATTATGGTTTACTTTTCAATTGAAGCAAAGATATTAAATGATAAGCATTCTTTAAAACAAATGCGTCTTTTTGACAATAAATTATTTAGAAAATCTTGTTTTTAATATTCCGTTCATAATGATAGAAAGTACCATTACCCCTGTAGCAATGTAAAATATAGGATTCATATGTTCTGAATCTCCAAAAATAAGACTTGCCAAAATGATGCCATAAACTGGTTCTAAATTTACGTTCAACATCAACGTAAAAGCACTTACATGTTTCAGTAAATCAACTGATTCTATTTGTGCAAAAGCTGTAAAAATGACACCAAGTAAAGTCAACCATCCTAAGTTTGACCAACTTATATTTACAACTTCGGAAATAGCTTCTGGCTGAAAAAGAATCATTACCACCGAAAGTGTGATCACTCCACCAATCATTTCGTATAAAGTAACTTTAGTAGGTTTGATTGATTTTGGTAATCTCGAATTAAGAACAGCAAACAATGCAGATAGAAAACTACACAAAATACCGATGATAATTCCCAATTTATAATCTTCTGGTGATGCATTAAAAATAACAGCTACACAAGCAGAAACGATTATGGCAAGAATAATTTCAAGCAGATTAATTTTTCGCTTAAAGAAAATAGGTTCTAAAATCGCACTAAAAAGCGCGCCCATTGATAATGTACTCAAAGCTATTGAAATGTTAGAAAGTTTAATTGACAAATAAAATGTAAACCAATGTATTCCGACAATTCCACCGATAGCAAGTAATCTCAATAATTCGTTTTTAGTCACTTTGAAATCCATTTTTCTGAATTTCATGTAAATAAAAACCGCAATAGCCGCAATAAGAACACGATACCAAACCATTGGCAACGCACTCATTGTAACTAATTTTCCGAAAACTCCTGTAAATCCCCAAAGAAGTACGAGAAACTGCAACCGAAGTTGAACCTTTGAAATCATTCTAAGCCTTTTTCGCAAAAGTAGAGTTTAATTCTATATTGCTAAAACGATTTAATTGATTTAATCTGTAAATAATTTTGTATAAGTTCTAATGTTAAATTAACATCAAATAATTATCACTCAAACTTTAATTGTTATTCTTAGTTGTATTTTCGAAACTTCAAAATTTATCGATGGATTTTAGTATTTTTTTACAACCAGATGCATTAGTTGCATTATTTACATTAACAATGTTAGAAATCGTTTTAGGGATTGATAATATTGTTTTTATCTCTATTTTGTCAGGAAAATTGCCTGCACATCAGCAAAAGAAAGCGCAACAACTTGGTTTATTTTTAGCCATGTTTACACGTGTTATCCTTTTATTCTCGTTAAGTTGGGTGATGAGTCTTACCACTCCTCTATTCAATATTGGCGAATGGATTGGTATTACTTCAACCGAATGGTTAGAAAAATTAGCAATCTCTGGTCGAGATTTGATTTTATTAATCGGAGGATTATTCTTGATTTATAAATCGACAGTAGAAATTCACCACAAAATAGAAGGTGTTGAAGAAACTGATGGAAAAGTGAAAGTACATTCTTTTGCAGGAACTATTGTACAAATCTTAATTTTAGACATTGTTTTCTCATTAGATTCTGTGATTACAGCAGTTGGTATGGCAGAACATATCGAAGTTATGATTGCGGCTGTGATTATCGCTGTTGCTGTTATGATGCTTTCAGCAAGTGCGGTTTCTAAATTTGTGAACGATCATCCAACTGTTAAAATGTTGGCTTTATCATTCTTATTATTAATCGGTGTTTCGTTATTAGCAGAAGGATTTGATCAACACATTTCGAAAGGATACATTTATTTTGCAATGGGATTCTCTGTTTTAGTCGAATTCTTGAATTTGAAAATGAAGAAAAAGCATTCGAATCCAGGAATTGTCCGAAATATGGTTGGCGACGCAGAAGAACAAAACAAAAATTTATAACTAACTTTAAGGTCTCAATTATGAGACCTTTTTTATTTAAGAAAAAATCAATGCAAAATATAAAATTAATCGTGACAGATATGGACGGAACTTTGTTGCGTTCTGATCATTCATTAAGTCCAGAATTCAATAAAATTTACGAAGAATTAAAAGAAAACAACATCACATTTGTACCTGCAAGTGGTCGTCAATACTATAGTATCATTTCATATTTTGAAAATATAAAAGATGAATTGGCAATTATTGCTGAAAACGGAACTTATGTTACCTACAAAGGTGAGGAAGTTTTTATTGACGAATTGGATTGGTCTGTTGTAAAAGAAATCGTAGAAGAAGTACGTAAAATAGAAGGTGCAAATATTGTTTTGGCTGGCAAAAATGCCGCTTATGTGGAATCGAAAGATGAAACTTTTTTAGAATATTTTAAAAATTATTACGATAAAAATATTTGGGTTGATGATTTAACTAAAATCGAAAATGAACAATTCATTAAAATTGCAGTAAATCATGCTGATGGAACAGAATTTAATGTATTTCCAAAATTAGTTGATTTTGAAAAATATGGATTAAAAGTTGTGGTTTCTGGCGAAGTTTGGTTAGATGTTATGAATAAAAAATCGAACAAAGGAGTTGCATTACAAGCTTTGATGAATAAATTGGATATTTCTTCTGAAGAAATCATTGTTTTTGGGGATTTTATGAATGATTTGGAAATGCTAAATTTGGCAAAATATAGTTTTGCTATGGAAAATGCGCATCAAAATGTAAAAGAAGTAGCGAATTTTAAAGCGCCTTCTAACGATGAAGATGGTGTAATTCAAGTTATTAAGCAATATTTACAACAATTAAAAACCGTAAATACTTAATAATCTGATAAATAACATCAATCATTTAACATTTCAAATCAGATTAAATTATTAATTTCGCACAAAACCTAAACAATCAATGTTCACTATCAACAAACATCTAAAAAGTTTTCTAGCAATTGGAACTTTACTTTTTGTTTTTTCTTGTAAAAACGCAAATAATCCAATTCAAAATCAAACAACAACTTCTTCTGAGCCAAAAGAAATTTTGCAGAATGATGTTGATTCTATTTATACAGTAAAAATTGACTCATCAGCTTTGCAATTAGATACTATTGTAAAAGAAGAAAAGCAAAATCCTATTGATTCGACAAAACAATATGTCTACTTAACTTTTGATGATGGTCCATATAAAGGAAGCAAAAATATCAATAAAATATTAACCGAAGAAAATGTAAAAGGAACGGTTTTCTTAGTTGGTTTTAATGCTTTTACAAAAGATTTGAAACAACATGTAGAAGATTATAAAGCTAATCCAAATGTAGAAATTGCTAACCATACTTTTTCGCATGCTCGCAACAAATACAAAGCTTTTTACAATGTACCAGAAAATGTTTACGAAGATATTCGCAAAAATGAGGTGGTATTAGACATACATTCTCGTTGGGTGCGTTTGCCTGCGCGTAACACATGGCGTTTGAACAAACGTAAAAAAGACGATCCAGTAAAAAATGCAATTCCAGCAGCTGATTTATTGGCTAAAAATCAATATTATATTTACGGTTGGGATTATGAATGGGAAAGAAGTGGAAAAAAATCTGCAAATCATCAACTTTCTTCGCCTGAAAAAATATACGAAGGAATTGTACATCGTTTGGATCAAAATAAAACATTCGAAAAAAATCATTTGGTAATTTTAATGCACGATGATATGTTTAATGAAGATTATAACGCAGAAAAATTAAGACAATTAATTGTTTTATTGAAACGTAATCCGAAAATTGTAATCGAAGGAATTTCGGGATATCCAACCAGGATTAGCTAGATAAAATATTAAGATAAAAAAATCCACTTCATCTGAAGTGGATTTTTTTATTAAATAAACTCTATCGTTGTTTCTATCTCGTGACCTTTTTCTAATACTTTGTGCACAGGACAAGAATTTGCAACTTTCAGTAATCTTGTTTGTTGTTTCTCATCGAAATCGCCTTCTATGATAACATGACGTTGAAAAGTAATTGGCTCAGTTGTAATCATATCAAAATTGACATCTACCTCAACTTTTTTGTAAGCAAATTCTTTGTGATTCATATACATTTGCAATGTAATCGAAGTACAAGAAGCCAATGCAGCTCCCAATAATTCGCTTGGTTTTGCAGCTGTATCCAAACCTCCTTTATCTAAAGGTTCATCTACATTAAATTCGTGTTTCCCAGCTTTAATATTCGAAATATAATTTTTATCTGTCGAAGTTGACGTTACATTAATATCACTCATTATCAATTTATTTATCGTTTTCTTTTATTTTAGATTTTTGTTGAGCTTGCGGAATCGGAACGTAATCGTCATCTCTAGGAACTTTAGGAAAACGATGATTAATCCAATTTTCCTTTGCCGTTTCAATCGTTTCTCTTGAAGAACTTACAAAATTCCAAAAGATAAAATGTTCTTCCGGTAATTCTTCTCCTCCAAAAATATAAACGGTAGAACCAGCCGTAATTTCGAACTCACACAAAGTAGCTTCTTTCGCAACTAATAATTGTTTTGTTCCGTATGTCTCTCCTCCATCTTTGATAGAACCTTCTAATACATACAAAGCAGATTCTCCATACAAATCTTTATCTAAAGAAACTTTGAAATCATTTTTAGCTTTAATCTCAATAAAATATAAAGGAGAATAAACAGGCACGCCAGAAGTATGTTCACCAAACTTACCAGCAATCAATCTATAATCAGCATTTTCGTCCGACCAATTTGGTAATTTATCTGCTTCAATATGAACAAAACTCGGCTCCATATTTTCTAATTCTTTTGGCAAAGCCACCCAAATTTGTAAACCATGTAATGTTTTTTCTGTTGTACGTAAATATTCTGGAGTTCGCTCAGAATGCACAACACCTTTACCGGCAGTCATCCAATTCACAGCTCCAGGCTGAATTTCTAATTCAGTTCCTAAACTATCGCGATGCATAATCGCTCCTTCAAATAAATAAGTCAAAGTTGATAAACCAATATGTGGGTGCGGTCCTACATCAAGATTTTGATAATCTTTCATTTTTGTTGGTCCCATATGATCGATAAACACAAATGGTCCGACATGTCTTTTTTGACGAAACGGTAATAATCTACCCACCAAAAAATTTCCTATATCAGCAGCTTTTTCTTCTAAAATTAATCCAACGTTAGACATAATTAGTTTAGTTTTTTAATTGATGTAAAATTAGTTTTAACTATTAATTTAAAACTTGATTTAAGTTAATAAATAAAAAAAGGCTAACCAAAAGGTTAGCCAATTATAACTTAATCTTAACGATTTCTAGTAATCGTAACTATTTTGTGTTTCTCCCCCAAAATTCCAAGCAATACCGAAACGTAATGTGTTTTCTAAAGCATTGTTTGTATCTGACATTGGAATTAAGTAAGAAGCATTAAAAGCAAACGCATTGTATTTTAGTCCTAAACCTAATGTCAAATGTTGACGATCACCTTTCATTGGACTTTCGTGAAAATAACCTGCACGAATAAATAAAGCATCATTATAAGAATACTCTGCACCAACAGAATACATAATTTCTTTTAACTCCTCTTTTCCTCCTCCAGGAGCATCTCCAAATGAACTAAAAATTCCAGACATTACTCCTTTATTAGGAATATATCCTGTACCAGGAATTGGATTTCCATTTTCATCTTTCTCATATGTTGGAGTTGGAACTAATAATTTAGAAAATTCTGTTGTAATTCCTACTTTATTGTAATCATCAAATTTGAAATCATATCCAACACCTAAACGTAAAGTTGTTGGTAAATATGATGCATTATCTTCTGAGTTTGAATAATCTAATTTTGGACCAATATTAGAGATTTGGAAACCTCCACGTAATTTTCCTTCAAAATTGTTGGTATCCATTGTTTCTGATTGATAATAACCTGCTAAATCAACTGCAAATGTATTTGCTGGCTGAACTGTACCATCGCTTACTCCATTGAATAAATCTGAACGAATGAAACGACCAGTTACCGCCATCGAGTAGTTATCCGTTAAACGTAAACCATATGATAAATCGATAGAGAATTCATTTGGTTTTGCTTTTCCCATCGAAACAATATCAGTTCCTTGTAATTGGTTAAGTTCTATTTCTCCCATATTGAAATAATAGATACTTGCTCCTAATGTACTACGCTCATCTTGTCCTAAGAAAGTGTAATAAGTTGCATTTAATAAGAAAACATCATTCACCAAAGATCCCATATATGGAGTATAAGTAAATGCTACTCCTGAATAATCTGGTGCAAAAGCATATTTTGCCGCATTCCAGTATTGTGAATAATTATCTGTTGATGTGGCTACACCTTGATCTCCTAAACCACCTGCACGTGCATCTGGAGAAATTCTTAAAAATGGAGCTCCAGTTAAAATTGGATTAGATTTTGTATAATCGTTCCCAGTATCATTTCCTCCTGTATCTTGAGCAAAAGTAAATCCTGATGCTAAAATCAATAAGCTTGCGGTAATTTTTTTCATTCGTGTTATATTGATTATATTTTATCTTTTTATTTATTATTTTAATATGACAAGTTTTTCAACTGCTGCGGCTGATCCTTTACAAACCGTATCATCAACACCTTTCACATTGACCTTGTAAATATAAACACCTTTTCCTATTTTATCGCCAAAATCGTCCAAACCATCCCATTCTATCGCATATTTACCTGTTCGATATCCTTCTCTAAAAGGTTCTGCCGAAACAGTTTTTCGGATTGTTTTGACCAATTTTCCTGAAATTGTAAATATCTGAACCATTACATCTAACTCAGAATCACAATTATGTTCAAAATGGAAAAACGTATTCTTAGTAAATGGATTTGGCCAGTTTAGCAATTTATCAATATGCAATTGTCCTGTTCCATTTTCCATTACTACAAAGTCTAACGTTGCAGTATTCGAATTATTGTTGATATCCCAAAATTTTAAATTCACAGTATGTTGACCAAGTTCAAGATTTTTCAATTGATACATTACTTGTCCTTTCTGGTAATCCTCGAAATTCTTATTGACACAAGGATTTGCATCACCTCCATCATAATATTCATTCAACACATAAGCATCTTGTACTTTTCCATCAAGTGTTGCTACAATATCGTGTCCAATACTTGATCCTGTTGCATTAATACCCGAATTATCAGTTAAACAACCCACCAAATAAGGCGAACGATCTGTAATTCCTCCATTCGCAAAATGAAGATTATTCATATATAACTTGCCCTGCGGACGTTCATCATCATTTAATCCTTCTTCATTAATTCCTTCAATCGTAATTGTTTTTAAAGTCGATGCATCTTTACCATCTTTCTCATCCCAAGCATAAAATTTTATTTTACGATTTCCTAGCTCGTAATTGATATCTTTCGGAACATAAAATTGAATCGTAAACTCACCTTTTTCAACTTTTCCTGTTCCTTTATAAATTGTTTTATTTTCTGTTTCGAAAGTTTTTCCAGCCCAATCAGACTCCGATAAAATGGTTTTCGTTTCAGGTTTTTCATACAAACTAATCGCAATTTTCCCATTGAAATTATTATCAATAGAAGTGTTAGATAATTGATTTACTTTACCTGTAATCGTTATAAAATCTAATGCTTGCATTTTACCACCAGCAAGGGCATCTACATCTTTTTTATTTTTGATGCTTAATATTTCAATATCTTGTTGTGGACGATGAATTACTAACATCGGATCTCCAAGAATACTTACACTTTTGTTATTTTGATGTTTTGGAGAATAATTTAATTTTGCTTCATTAAGCGCTTTACCAATTGTTTGATTTTCTATTCCAACTTTCTTGAAAAACTGTTCGATCAAAAAATTATTCATCGAATCTCCGTAACCTGTTCCAATTGGACGATTGGTTGTTATCATAGACAAGGCTCCTCCATTTGCGTTTTTCAACATAGCTTCTCCGGCAGAATTATATTGCGGTAAATCCCAAATTGTAAAATCACAAGTCACAGTTGTTACGATAGGTAAACGTGAATAAGCTGCATTAAAATTGGATAAATTTGTTAATTCTTCTGCTGTTATAATTCGCTCTTGTGCCCAACTACGAGGACCTCCATGACCGTAATACATCAAGAAGTTTGAACCTAACTCGATTCCATTCAAAATTGCTTGATTTACGGTTGGATATCTAACTCCGGCAGAAGTACTTTCAGGTTGATGAGCTCCCGAATATATTTTATTAATCGTATAAATTTGATTCTCAGGTTTAGAAAATTCAGTATCAATTTTGGCATTTAAACCTGGAGTATTTACATTATTATCATTATCAGTAACTGCAACAATTTTTGTTCGCCAATCACCATAGGAAGTTCCTTTTCCTTGAACTTTATCGTAATATGAAACTATTTTATCAACCAAAATCTTTGCCTCAGTAGAATTAGAAGCAGAAATTCGTCCTACAGCTATTTCAAACCAATTAGCATCGTAACTATAAATTCCATCTACGCTATTCGATAACATTTTTACATTATCATTTAACATTGCAAAATAATCATCCGTTGCAATCGCACCATCAATATCAAGAGAAGGTTCGTCTGTAAAAGTTGGAAGATAATTTGTAAAATCCTTTACTCTATTTTTTGGATCATAGGTTGTTGCTCCAAACAAAACGCCATATTCTAAATTTGGACTTGATCCATCTTTTAAGAATTTAAAGAAATCACGAATCGCAATAGGATCTTGACTTCCAGAAGAAAAATCGTTGTAAACTTGTTCCGTTGTAACAACTGCAACATTTATCTTATCATGTTCTTTTCTAAAATTCGCCAAACGCTGTGCTTGATCCATATATTTAGGATGCGTGATCACAACATAATTAATATCTGTCAAACTACGAATATCCTGATTCGCTACTTTTCCGACATATTTTGCATCTGTAAAAGCATTTTCATCCTTAAAAGCGACAAACTGATTCAAACTATTTGTACTAAATTTATACAAATTACTTTGCGGAACAATTGAAGAAATTGAATGAATATTAGAAACATTCCAAACTGTTACATTAGAAGAATTATTTAACGTAAAAGCATTTACACTATTATCATTAATATTTTCTAAAAACTGAAATGTAAATTGTTCATTATTATAAGTTAGATTATCCTTGAAACGTAATTGCAAATAATCTAAAAAACCTAAACCAGAAGGGTTACTTCCTGCAGAAGAAACAGTTATATCAATATTATTTGAAGTCAAAGAAATTTTTTCCTCTTTAATTACTCTTGAAAATTCAGTGTTTTCTAAACTTCCTGTAAATGATTGTCCATTAACATTAACTGTATATCGATTGTTATTCGCATTTTTCCCGACAACAGCATATCGTAAATAAGCTTCTCCTCCATTTACGATTGAATTAGCTTTGAATGTTTTTTTAAAACCATCTTTCAAACCAATATTTTCTCCAACCCAAATTTGTCCAAGACCATTTAAGTTAATCGAATCTTTTTTATGAAATTGTAAATTATCAAAAGTAGAAAAAGTTTTTATAGGACTTGCAGTAAGCGTTTGCTCTCCTACTCGCTTGCCATCTTCTCCATTAAAACTGATAAAATAGTAAGCAAAATCATCATATAAATTATAGCGAACTTTTGCATCTTTCAACGTTGTCGTATTATTTCTGTACCACTGATGCGGACCTTTTGCATAAAACAACGCGTAATCATTGTTATCAAAACTTCCATCCTCGCCTCCTACAAATTTTATTGGAATTTCATTCAGCGCTCCTTTTCGTCCTTCCGTCAAATTTTCCATCAAACGCCCTTCTCCATTACCATAGATTTTTAACGATTTTGGATTAAAATTAGTTGGAATTCCATTTTTGGTAAAGAAACTTTTATCTAATTTGAAAACACCATCTTTCGAAACTTTTATTTTGTACCAATCACCCGTTTTCAAAACACTAGTAGTCGAATTATCAATTAATTTTCGAGAAGATGTTTTTCGAGATTGAATTGATTTCGGAACAATTGAGAAAGATTCTATTTTTAAAATCTTATCATTTTGTCTGATAAAAGGTAGAACTTTAACAATCAGTTTTTGCTGACCATTTTTATCAATGATATTATATGAAGAAAAATTAATTTTATCTGTAATCGAAAAGGTGTTCAAATCAGCCAATTCGTTCTGTACTTCTTTAAATTGCACATTTGACAATTCAACTTCTTGATTTGTAGAATTTAACTCAACGACAAATTCTGGAAGAAAATATCCTCCAACAAAATAATTGTCTTTATTCGAGAAAAACGGCACATTTACCGTATTTCCATTCGTTAAAGAAATTGTTTGATTATTCTCCCAATTTATTTTGTAATTTTGACTAAACAATTGAGGAAATTGAAGCAAGGTTGCAACTAAAATAAAATATTTCTTCATGTCTGAATAACGCTATTTTGACAAATATATTTTCAATCGTAAAATAAAAAAATAATTCTTACGTTTGATACAAGAAATAAAGCATTTTTTCGTTGTAAGATTAATGTCAAATGCTTTTATTTGCATTAAATTTAATTTTCGAAAACCAGAAATATTCTATGAAAATGAATAAAGGACGTATTTTTTCTCTTGCTCTTGCAGCTGTTACTATGAGTGTATTCATGGGTTGTGCAAGCAGTTCAGGAAAGAAAAAAGGAGGTGGAACAAAAAATTTCACAAGTCGTACAGGATGGAAACCAAACGATAGTAAAGGTTGGTTTTTTTCAGGTAAAAAGAAAGAAAACATCAAAGCTTGGCCTGGAATGGTTTTCATCGAAGGAGGATCTTTTACGATGGGAATTACGAAAGATGACGTGTTACACGATTGGAATAATTCTCCTGTTCGTATGCAAGTGAAATCTTTCTTTATTGGTGAAACTGAGGTTACAAACTACGAATATAGAGAATATTTAACTTGGTTAAAAGTTGTTTTCCCACCAGAAGACACACAATACAGGGATATTTATAATGGAGCATTACCAGATGAAACGGTTTTTAACAATCAATTATCTCGTGATGATTTCTCTACAGAAAATTATTTATTTTCTCCAGAATTCAGCTATTACCCAGTAGTTGGTATTTCTTGGTTACAAGCCGTTAACTATTGTGATTGGTTAACAGATCGTGCAAATGAAAAAGCCTTAATGAACAAAGGAATCTTATCAAAAGATTACTATGCTAATGAAGAATATAATTACGGAAATAAAACATTTAATGCTGAACAATATAAGTTAGGCGATACAAATGTAAACGAAGCGATTGATTCGACTAAAATTATGAAAGCGAATCAAATCAAAACACAAAATACCCGTATCTTAAAAGCGAATCGTGCTACTAGCTCTTTAGAAGTGCAACCTTTCCGTTTACCTACAGAAGCTGAATGGGAATATGCTGCATTAGCTTTACCTGGAAATCGTGAATACAACGAATACAAAGGAAAAGATGTTGCTCAAAATAACTTGAGAGTTACGAAAGGTGCTCAAAGAGGACAATATTTAGATAACTTCAAACAAGGACGTGGAGATTACTCTGGTATTGGAGGATTTGGAAACGATGGTTCTGCAATTACAAGTGATGTGCGTAAATATCCTTCAAATGATTTTGGTCTTTACGGAATGTTAGGAAACGTTGCTGAATGGGTTTCTGATGTTTATCGTCCAATTATTGATGAAGAAGCAAACGATTTCAACTACTACCGTGGAAATATTTTAAAAACAAAAATTGACAACGGAGCAGGTGGTTTTGAAAAATATGACGAAACAAATGTTGAATATGATACATTAGACAACGGACGTTTAGTTTACAAAGGATTACCTGGTGCTTACAAAAAGCAAACAGTATATGATTTAACAAATTATCGTGATGGTGACCCTAATTCTTCTTTATCACCACGTACTGAGGAAGGTAAATCTGCTGATCAAGCGACAAAAGATATGTACAACGCTCCTCAACGTAAATTTAGAGTAGATGAAAAAGGTCGTGTAATTTTAGAAAAAGATTCTTCTAAACGTACTTCTGACATCTCTGATGAAACACGTGTTGTAAAAGGTGGTTCTTGGAAAGACCCTATTTATTGGATAGATCCGGGACAAAGACGTTACTTACACCAAGCAAGTGCAACAAACTGGATTGGTTTCCGTGTAGCACAAGAATACTCTGGTAGTTTCGAATCAAAACGTAAACGTAGAGGATAATAATCCTTTTCAAAATATTTTAAATCTCGGCGATTAATTTCATCGAGATTTTTTATTTTTACATTATGAAAACAGCAGAAATATTCGATCAATTTCTTAAATCGAAAATAGTTACGACTGATACACGCAACATCTCACAAAATTGTATCTTTTTTGCTTTAAAAGGAGCTAATTTTAATGGAAATACTTTCGCTCAAGAAGCGATTAATCAAGGAGCTGTAATGGCAATTGTTGACGAGAAAGAATTTGAAAATACATCTCAAAATATTTTTTTGGTTAATGATGCTTTAGAAGCTTTACAAGATTTAGCGAGAACTTATCGTAATTATCTTAAAATACCATTTATTGGATTGACTGGTTCTAATGGAAAAACAACGACAAAAGAATTGATTTCAGCTGTTTTAAAAGAGAAATTCAAAACGCATTATACTTTCGGAAATCTGAATAATCACATTGGAGTTCCTTTGACAATTCTTTCTATTCCAGAAGATACAGAAATTGCTGTGATCGAAATGGGTGCGAATCATCAAAAAGAAATCGAATTATTAGCTTCTATTTCTCAACCAGATTATGGGTATATCACCAATTTTGGTAAAGCTCATTTAGAAGGTTTCGGAGGAATTGAAGGTGTGATTAAAGGGAAATCTGAATTATATGATTTTTTGAGAGCAAATAACAGAACTGCTTTTGTCAACTTTAATGATCCTATTCAAGTTGAAAAAACTAACGATATTAATCGAATTACATTTTCTGATCAACATAATGCAGATGTTCAAATCGAATTGATAGAAAGTGAAACTGAATATTTGGCGGTTAAATACCAAGATTTAAAAATTCAATCACATTTAACAGGAAACTATAATTTTAGCAATATTTCATGTGCAATTGCAATTGGACAACATTTCGGGATTGACGCAAAATCTATTCAAAACGGAATCGAAAATTATTTTCCATCAAATAATCGTTCACAAATTATCAATAAAGAAAATTACAAAATTGTGATGGATGCTTACAATGCAAACCCAAGTAGTATGGAAGCTTCGTTAAATAATTTTGCAAAATTTGAAGGTTCTAAAACAATTATTATTGGTGATATGTTCGAGCTTGGAGAAGAATCCAAAGCTGAGCATCAACGTATTTTAGATTTAGCTAAAAGTTTAGATTTTGATCAAATTTTTATTTTAGGACATAATTTTGGCGAAACAATTACGAATAATCCAAAAGTTCAAAAATTTGAAAACCGCGTTGCCTTTGAAGAATATTTGAAAGAAAATCCAATCAAAACTCAAAATATTTTGATAAAAGGTTCTCATGGCATGAGACTTGATTTGTTAGAAAATATTTAAAATCAATACCTTGATTATCTGATGTATAAATCAATATTTTTTCTTATTATAATTACTCTTTTCACTTCTCATTCTCTTCAGGCTCAATCTGTAATTGAATGGAAAAAAGATATGAAACTTAATTACGAAAACTTTAAAAAGAAACCTATTCAAACAAAGGTTCCTCAAGGTTTTCTAGACTCGAAATTAGGTTGGCAAATTGCTGAAACGACAGGTGAAATTCCAGAACTTTGGGTTTTCAATAAATTTGATGAAAGTAATTCATGGCTATCCATGCAACATGCTGAAGTTTTAAGAGAAATGCAATTGCAATTTGACTTATCTGAATTATATGCACGAAAAATCAGAAAAGATTTTAAAGATTTACAAGCCAAAAAAGTCATGGATAGAGATTCTTATCGAGCAAAATTTTTGTCAGGCTCTAAGAATTTTCAGAAAAAATTGAAATCGATAGGTGGAGTCTCTTTAAACCAACCAGATTTATATAAATTATTGAATAATCAAATTCAAGATTCATTGGTGATTTATCAGAATTACAGTAAATAATTTAACAATTAGTAAACTTTAAATTTCATAAATTTATACAAAGTACAAGCTGTGGAAATCACAGCTTTTTTTAGCTAAATTGTTTATGAAAAAAATTTTATGTTCTTTATCTATATTTACAGTAAGTGTTTTAGCGTCAGCGCAAGCACCAAGTAACTATTACGACACTGCAACTGGTAGCAGCTTTACCTTAAAAACACAGCTATATGAAATAATAAAAAACCATACAGATTTAACATATGGCGGATTATGGACACTTTATAATAGAACAGATTCTGATAATGGTTTTTTAGATAAATATGATGAAAAAGATAATTCTATTTATGATATTTATTCAGAGATACCGAAAAAAATTGATCCTTATAATTTTATAAAATCTTCAGATCAATGTGGCAGTTCTGGTTATAAAAATGAAGGAGACTGCTACAACAGAGAGCATATTATTCCTCAAAGTGTTTTTAATAAAAACTCTCCTATGGTTGCAGATGCATTCCATATCTGGCCAACTGATGGTTATGTTAATAATAAAAGAGATAATTTTCCTTATGGAGTTGTTGAAAGTGCAACATACACTTCTTTAAATGGCTCTAAATTAGGAAGTAATAAAAACTCTGGATACTCTGCGGGATTTTCTGGAACAGTTTTCGAACCAATTGATGAGTTTAAAGGTGATATAGCTCGTGCTTATTTTTATTTTGCTACTCGTTATCAAGAAAATGGTATTCAGAGTTGGTCTTATGCTATGTTTAATAAAACAAAAGATAAAGTTTTTACAGACACTTTCTTGAAAATATTAATGACTTGGCATTTAAATGATCCTGTTTCTGATCGTGAAAAAGATATTAATAATTTAGTCTACAGATACCAAAAAAACAGAAACCCATTTATTGATCATCCTGAATATGCAGAAAAAATTTGGGGTTCGAATTTAGGAACTGGAGATTTCGAATATCAAAAGCGTGATGATGTTTCAGTTTACAATGTAACAAATCGTTCGATTAAAGTTAAACTTGAAAATAATTCGAAATCAATTCAGAAAGTTTCTGTTTTTAATTTCAACGGACAATTAATTAATGAAGTTTCTAATTCATCAAATCAAAAAGAAGTTGAAGTTAATTTCAAAACTCCAGGTGTTTATATCATCAAAGTTGTTGGAAAACAAATGGAAATCAACAAAAGAGTTGTTATAAAATAATCATTTATCAACCATCATAAAAAAATCCTTCGCTCATACAAGTGAAGGATTTTTATTCTAGTAAATGGAAAAAATTATTAGTCATTATTGATATCTTTCTTGAAAAATGTGCTTCCGTAAAGAAACATGATTAATACAAAAGGGATACCAAGCGTGACTGATAACAAAATAAATGTTTTTAACATACTAATAAGAAATGTTTTAGTTTCTAATACTTTTATCAATTTACAATTAATAGTTTTATATTATTCATAATAAAATATCTTTTTTTATTTATTAACACTATTTTTATCAACTTAATAATTAAAAGCTTTTCATTAATATAAATTCATAAAAAAAGTCGCTTAAAATTAAGCGACTCATATATAGAAAATTCTATTTTAAATTATTGGTTTCCTTTAGCATAATCAGCTAAGAATTGTGCTAATCCAGAATCTGTTAATGGGTGTTTTAACAATCCTAAAATTGATGATAAAGGTCCTGTCATAACATCAGCACCAATTTTTGCACAGTTTACAATATGCATTGTATTACGAACTGAAGCTGCTAAAATTTGAGTTTCGTACAAATAGTTATCATAAACCAAACGAATTTCTTCGATTAAGTTTAAACCATCTGTCGAAATATCGTCTAAACGTCCGATGAATGGAGAAACGTAAGTTGCACCAGCTTTTGCAGCTAATAATGCTTGTCCTACAGAGAAAACTAAAGTTACGTTAGTTCTAATTCCTTTTGTAGAAAAGTATTTACACGCTTTTACACCATCTTTCGTCATAGGAATTTTAACTACAATTTGAGGATTTAAAGCTGCTAAAGCTTCACCTTCTTTTACCATTCCTTCGAAATCAGTAGAAATTACCTCAGCAGAAACATCTCCGTCAACTAATTCGCAAATTGCTTTGTAGTGATTCAAAATATTTTCTTGACCTGTAATTCCTTCTTTTGCCATTAAAGATGGATTTGTTGTTACACCATCTAAAACTCCTAAATCTTGGGCTTCTTTAATGTCAGCTAAGTTAGCTGTATCGATAAAAAATTTCATTGTTTGTTTGTATTTCGTTCAGGCAAAATTAAGGATTAAATTATAGAAAACCATTTAATCTTAAAGATTCGATCAAAAATATTTTAAACCGCTGTATATCCTCCATCAACAAGGTAATAACCGCCTGTCATAAAGGATGCTTTGTCCGAACTTAAGAATAAAACCAACTCCGCAACTTCTTCTGGCTGTCCCAAACGACCCATTGGATGTTTTGTAACAAGCAACTCTAAATGATCTGCACTCAAATTATTCGACAACAAAGGCGTCATAATATAACCTGGTCCAACTGCATTACAACGAATATTTTTTGGTCCGTATTCCGCTCCAATGTTTTTCGTCAAACCTACAACTCCATGCTTTGCAGAAGTATAAGCCGAACTCATTGGCGCAGCGACAGTACCATGAATAGAAGCCATATTAACAATAGAACCTCCTCCATTCTTTTCCATTGCTTGTAATTGATATTTACATCCGTAAAAAACACCATTAAAATTGATATCTATTACTTTTTTCCAACCATCTAACGGATAATTTTCAGTCAGCTCGGCAGGACCACCAATTCCAGCATTGTTACAAGCTATATCAAGTTTTCCATAAACTTCAAGCGTTTTATTTACTAATGCTTCATTATCTTCTGGCGAAGAAGTATCAGCTTTGAAAAATATCGCTTCTCCTCCATTCTTTTTGATAATTTCTACTACTTCATTTCCACCTTCTTCATTAATATCCGAAACCACAACTTTCGCACCCTCTTTGGCATATAATTCAGCAACAGCTTTTCCAATTCCAGAACTAGCACCAGTTACAATCGCAACTTTATCTTTTAAACTTGACATAATTTTATGATTTTAATTTAAATAAAGTTAATCATTTATAATCAGATCTATAAATCATTTCTTACAAATAATATTATTTGAAATGATTCAATTTTATTAACTATTTTGGAATGAAAAATTCAGCATAACAAATATATTTAGGTTAAAACAATTCTATTTTTTTATATTTGATACAAATAACTTTTTAAATGAAAAATTTAATAGCTGCTATACTTTTATGTAGTTTTTCTACGATAAATGCACAAGAAACAAGTGATTATAAGTACATCAATATTCCTGAAAAATTTTCTAGTTTTGATAAAGATGAATATCAATTAAGTAATCGATTAAGATATATATTAACGCAGAAAAAATATGAAGTTTTACCTTCTGATAAATCTTCTTGGCCACAAGAAGTTGTGCAAAATCCTTGTTTAGCTTTGAATGCGGATATTTTAAAAGTTAAAAGTTTTTTAAATAATAAATTAGAGGTAAGTTTTACAGATTGTTCTAATAAAAATATTGAAAAATTTGAAGGAACTTCTAAGATTAAAGAATATGACAAAGGTTACCAAGAAGCAATAAAATTAGCTTTAAATCCTTTGAAATCTCAAAATGCAAAGGCCTCCGTTCCAATGGTGAAATTAGAAAAACCCCAAACAGAAACAACAGCTGCATATATGCCAGAACCAAAAGGAAATCAGGTCACTGCTACGAATTTATTGACAGATGGAACAACTACTTATCAAAAAATTGAACTACAAAATGGTGGTTTTATGTTGATGTCCGAAAACGGAAATCAAGTTGTTGCAAAATTTGAACCGACCCTAAAAAATGGAATTTACAGAGTAATTGTTACAAAAGGAAATTCGAATTATTTTTCGGTAGGATACATCAGTGGAAATACAATTTCGTATGAAGTTTCTGAAAATAATAGTTGGAAAGATGTTAAATTATCAGCTAAATAATCTTGCTATGAAAATTATATTATCAAGTTTATTTCTTATTGCTTTATCGTCATTACAAGCACAAAATGTAGCTGATTATAAATATGTTATCGTTCCTCAACTCTTTAAAGATTTCGTAAAAGAAGATTATCAATTGAATACAGGATTGAAAACTGCTTTGAGAAAAAAAGATTATGAAGTTGTAAATGAAAATTCTATTCCTTTAGATGTGCAAATCAATCCTTGTTTAGCTACAAAAGCAAATATTGAAAATACTTCTGTTGCTTTTAAAAATAAATTAAAAGTAACGTTTACAGACTGTAATAATAATGTGATTTCAACTTATGAAGGTTCGTCAAAAGAAAAAGATTTTACAAAAGGTTATCAAGAAGCCTTAACATTTGCTATGAATCAGGTTGGAAAACAAAATGCAAAAGATTTACCTGTAACTAAAACAGAAAATACAACAACTATTAAAGAAACAACGAATAAAGTCGTTACGCAAGTGTCAAATAAAACTGTAGAAAACAAAAACGTTTACAAATCAAACGGAAAAAATTACACAACAGCAAGTACAAATAACAACGAATTTGTATTAATCGACCAAGAAAATTCACAAGTTATTGCACAATTTTATCCAGCTGCTCAACAAAATATTTTCCATGTGACAGTGATTTCTCAAAACGGAAATTACCAAACAATTGGCTATTTGAACGAAAATAATATCATCATCGAATATAAAACAGGTGATAAATCTTGGTCAACTACAACTTATTCAAAGTAAGTTTTTATAGTACATTTGCACCTTAAATTTTAGAAAATGCAAGCACCTATTGCGAAAAAAATAGAACAAAAATTAGAAAAACACGGAGATATCCGCATCGATAATTATTATTGGTTGAATGATCGTGAAAACTCTGAAGTTATCAATTATTTGAACCAAGAAAACGAATACACAAAAGCTATTCTACAACCAACAGAAGCTTTACAAACCAAACTTTTTGAGGAAATGAAAGCGCGAATCAAAGAAGATGATTCGTCTGTTCCGTACAAATTGAATGGTTATTGGTATTTGACGGAATATCAAAAAGGAAAAGAATATCCAATTCACAAACGTCGAAAAGATAGTTTAGAGAATCCAGATGAAATTCTTTTTGATGTCAACACAATGGCTGAAGGTCATTCGTACTATCAATTGGGTGGAATTTCGATGGCACCAAATAATCAATTGGTTTCCTTTGGGGTTGACAATGTTTCGCGAAGAATTTATACGATTCAAATCAAAGATTTAACAACTGGAGAAATTCTTTCTGATAAAATAGAGAATACAACTGGAGGTTCTGTTTGGGCCGCTGATAATAAAACCTTGTTTTATACAAGAAAAGATGAAACATTGCGTGCTTATCAAATTTGGAAACACAAATTAGGTACAAAACAAGAAGATGATATTTTAGTTTTTGAAGAAGTAGATGATACGTTCAATGCGTTTGTTTACAAATCAAAATCAAGAGATTACATCATTATTGGATCTTCAAGTACTGTTTCTGACGAGTTTAGATATATTCCTTCTAATCAACCAGATGCTGAGTTTAAAATCTTTCAAAAAAGAGAACGTGATTTAGAATATTCAATCGAACATTTTGGTGATTCATTTTATATTCAAACCAATAAAGATGATGCTTTTAACTTCAAATTAATGAAAACTTCTGTCGAAAAAACAGAACAAGAAAATTGGATTGATGTAATTCCTCATCGCGAAGAAACATTGATTGAAGGTTTCGAAATTTTCAAGAATTATTTGGTTATCGAAGAGCGCACAAATGGTTTATTGCAGATGAATATCAAAGCATGGGATAATTCAACTGATTATTATTTGCCATTTAACGAAGAAACCTATACAGCAAATGTTGGCACAAATCCAGATTTTGATACTGACATTTTGCGTTACGGATATACATCGTTGACAACTCCTTCTTCTGTGATTGATTTTAACATGAATGATAAAACATTCGAAATCAAAAAAGAGCAAGTTGTTATAGGTGATTTTGATAAAGAAAATTATATTTCTGAACGTATTTGGGCAGAAGCTCGCGATGGAGAAATGGTTCCAATCTCATTGGTTCGTCGAAAAGATACGCCTCTTTCTGCCGAAACTCCTCTTCTACTTTACGCTTATGGTTCGTATGGTTACACGATAGAGCCTTATTTTAGTTCGGTTCGATTAAGTCTTTTGGACAGAGGTTTTATCTATGCAATTGCACATATTCGTGGTGGTCAATATCTTGGTCGCGAATGGTATGAAGATGGAAAAATGTTAGAAAAGAAAAATACTTTCTTCGATTATATTGATGCAGCAAAATATTTGATTCAACAAAATTATACGTCATCAAAACACTTGTACGCAATGGGAGGTTCTGCTGGTGGATTGTTGATGGGTGCTGTGATTAATTACGAGCCAACATTATTCAATGGTGTAATTGCGCAAGTTCCTTTTGTGGATGTTGTCACAACAATGTTAGACGATTCTATTCCATTGACAACAGGGGAATATGATGAATGGGGAAATCCAAACGAAAAAGAATATTACGATTACATGAAATCGTATTCGCCTTACGATAATGTGGAAGCGAAAGCTTATCCAAACCTTTATGTTTCGACAGGTTTACACGATTCTCAAGTACAATATTGGGAACCTGCAAAATGGGTGGCGAAATTAAGAGATTTAAAAACAGATAATAACATTTTACTTTTAGATACAAATATGGATACAGGACACGGTGGTGCATCTGGTCGATTCGAGTCATTGAAAGAAGATGCAAAAGAAGATGCTTTCTTATTTATGTTAGAAGGGATTACAGAATAAATTTCAAACCAAAAAGTCAACAAATTTGTTGGCTTTTTGTATTTTTAACCAAACCTACTCTATGACCTTTATTTTCTTAATTTTTGGATTAGCAATTGCTGATTTCAAACACTTATTCTAAAAGAAATTTGGCAAGTAAACCTTCGTCCAAAATGGATTTTATTTCTTATAACTCCTCTATTAATAAATATTACAGATTATTTTTGCGACGTTCAAATCACAGCTTTTGTATTTTTTGGAGCAATAGCTTCAATATTTTTTATTGCAGTTACTGGTATAATTTTTCAAAATTCTACCAATTTTGAAGAAGAATCAAGCAGTTTCAAACGCGAAAAAAGTTATAGTGAAATTGTCCAAGATTATAATCAGCCTTTTAACCTAAATCCTGCTTGGGGAATTGTTTATCAACTCTATGTCGTTGCGATGATTGGAATTTATATTTTTGTTTCAAATGAAGTTTATGAATCTGATTTAAATTATAAATTGATTGAACAAGATTTAGTTTTACAACTATTATCACTTTTTATATTTACAGGATTTTCCATTATTATTTTGTTGTACAATTATTTAGACGGAAACAAAAATTATATTCCTTCCATTTTGACTGGAAAAAGATTAGTTGCAACACCAAAAGAAAGCAGAATTAATAAGGCAATTACCATAAGCGTTACGATTATATCATTCATTATTTTCTGTAAATTTTGTTACGATAAAGGAATTTATTTCAGCTTGAAATATATCTTTCAATCATTTGATTCTTCATCATTTCTATCAATAAATACAGGAATTATTGCATTTATCTTTTTCAATTCCATTATTCTGATAATTAATCCATCACAAGTAGCAAAACGAAATATGATTCGCATTGCAACACTTATTCAATCTGCTTTTTTCAGTATTTTTTTATCAGCCGCAATTGCAGTTCCTTTTATGATTTTGCAAGATCGAGTAGCTTACTTCAATATGAGTTCGGAGATTCTTTTATTTTTAGGATTTAATATTGTTTTATTAGTAAACGAAATTTCACTTTTTGTAAAATATAGAAAAGGTATAATCGATTAAGGTGAAGTTACTTTTCCTGGTGCATAATATTTCTCTTTTTCAATAAATTCTCCATTCGGCAAATATTTATAAAGATATTTTTCGCCATCAATATTCTTAATAATTTCTTTTCTTATAAATTTATCATGATCATAAACAAGCGTTACCTCTTCCTTATCCTTCGTTTCATATTGTTTAGACGATAGTTTTCCTTTGTAATAATTCTCAACATAAAAAACACCTTCTTTCGTATATTGTTTTGTTTATAAAGTCCCATCTTCATTGTACTTTTCATAACTTTTACCATGAACTTCCATTTTATTTCCATTTTCATAGTATCTCGTATTTATTCCTAAAATTGAATTCTCCACAGAAGCTAAACCTCCTGTAATCTTCCCTAAAAACC
>NZ_DLJR01000009.1:0-26253 GCF_002484365.1 Empedobacter sp. UBA7611 | reverse complement strand
TAACAAGGGGAAGATTACAAAACATTTTAATTTTTACTACAGAAATGATTAGACGATGATGATTTGCTGATTAAAACAAAGCAACAGCAGGTACTTTGTGGTTAACGACTCGGGAGGAATTTCGCGAAAGCGGAATTATTAGTATACGTTAAAATAAAAAAGTTTAAAATGGTTTTCGTAAATTTGAGAAGCAAGCTTCTCCTCTACTTCATTTATCAACCAAATAGATAGTACAACTATGAAAAAAATATTAGTTTGTTTAATTTTAGTGATGACGCAAATGAGTTATGGACAACAATTTTTGACTGCAGAACAATCGGATCCAAAGAATTTTAATTGGATAAAAGGGTTTCCACCTGCAAAAGAAGATATTTTGTCCGCTATAGATGGTAGCTTTTTTAACTTTCCAGCTTTACGATATAGCGTTTGTCATATGCGCGAATTTTTCCCAACTGTAAATGTCGCTTCGGCACAAGAAAACAGATATACTTGGAAAACTAAATTGGATCAATCCATTGATAATGTGACTTTCACTCCTTTAGAAAGTAAAAAAACTATGACATGGAAAGAATCTTTGCAAAAAAATTATACCGATGGAATTATTGTTTTACACAAAGGTGCTATTGTTTATGAGAATTACTTTGGAGAACTAAACAAAAATGGAACTCATGCCTTGATGTCTGTGAGTAAAACCTTGACAGGAACTTTAGGCGGAATGTTAGTTGCCGAAGGTATTCTAGATGAGAATAAAAAATGTAGTGATTATATTCCTGAATTGAAAACCTCAGCTTTTGGTGATGCTACGATTCGTCAAGTTTTGGATATGACAACTGCTTTGCAATATAGTGAAGATTACAGCGATCCGAATGCTGAAGTGTGGGCTTTTTCGGCTGCTGGAAATCCTTTTCCTAAACCTGCTAATTATAATGGACCTACAAATTATTATGATTATTTGAAAACAGTCAAGAAAAATGGTAAACATGGTGAAGCTTTTGGTTATAAAACGGTGAATACTGATGTGATGGGTTGGATTATTACAAAAGTATTGAATAAACCTTTGGCTCAAATTCTATCTGAAAAATTTTGGGAACCATTGGGAACAAACTTTGATGGATATTACCAGATTGATGGTGCTGGAATTGCTTTTGCAGGAGGTGGTTTTAATGCAAACCTTCGAGATTTAGCGATGTTTGGAGAAATGATAAGAAACAATGGTTACTTTAATAATCATCAAATTTTGCCTAAAAAATTGGTTGAGGAAATCAAAAAAGGAGGAAATCAAAAAGCTTTTGAAAAGGCAAATTATAAACTTCTAAAAGGCTGGAGCTACAAAGATATGTGGTGGGTAACGAATAATGAGCATCAAGCATTTATGGCGCGTGGCGTTCATGGTCAAGCGATTTATGTTGATCCAAAAGCGGAAATGGTTATTGTGCGATTTGCTTCCAATCCGGTTGCATCGAATAGTGCGAACGACCCGTATTCGTTACCAGCTTATCATGCTGTTGCAAAATATTTATTGACTAAATAACAAAAAGCTCAACTAATGTTGAGCTTTTATTTTATATGATAATTTGTTCGAATTAATCTTCTGATTCTTCTACTTCCGATTGTAAGCCTTCTCCAAATTCACTTAAAGCTGAATTTAATGAAATCTCTGTACAATACTTAGATCCTAAATCTAATCCTTTTTGTAAAAACTCTTCCGCTTTTTCCTTTTCTCCTGTAAAATAGTAATACGTATAAAATAATCCGTATCCATCTGGATTTCCTAAATCTAATACACGTTGGGCCAATTGCTGTA
Organism: Empedobacter sp. UBA7611; assembly: GCF_002484365.1. Taxonomy (NCBI): domain Bacteria; kingdom Pseudomonadati; phylum Bacteroidota; class Flavobacteriia; order Flavobacteriales; family Weeksellaceae; genus Empedobacter; species Empedobacter sp. UBA7611. The sequence goes on along the minus strand of NZ_DLJR01000009.1, from coordinate 24,449 downwards.
ACTCTTTATTAGGTTTTAATTTCAACTCTTCTGTTGCACTTAATGTCTCGAAAACACCACCAGATTGTTCAGCAAATTTATAGGCAAAAACTACTTTACAACTTTCATCAAAACCTTCTTTACACAATTTTGCATTTGCAGCTTCATTTTCTTTTAATTTTTTAATTAAACTTTCTTCATCAAAATCAAATAAATAGCTTGCATTATTTTTAAAATTGATATCATAATTCTGAGCCATCCAATTTGCACGTTGTGCTAATTTAGAATCTGATTGAGGTTTATTTTCGAAAGATTTCAAATTTGATTTATACACTTTTTTATCCACCCAATCTGAAATTCCTTTTAATTGATTTTTCTCTTTTTTGAAGATAAAAACCGTTTTTTCGACAAATATTATAACCGAATCATTGCGTTCTGTAAATTCGTAACCAACCTCATCAAATTCACCGATTGTTACTCTTCCTTTTCCATCAAATTTCAATGGATTATATAATTCATCTTTTGCTTTTGTTGTAAAAACGCCTTCTAACGTATTAGTCGCTTGTTGAGCAAAAAGTGCTGACACCATAAAGAATGTTGTCAATAAAAATAGTTTTTTCATTTTTTAGAAAGTCTCAATTAATATTACGCCAAAAATAAACGTTTTAATTCGTCTAAAACTCACTAATTATAGTTAAAAATTAAAAAAGTCGCTCCAAATATAGAGCGACTTCAAGTATTAAATATCTAAAACGAAAGATTACTCTTCCCATTCTTCTTTTATTTGTCGCGCTTCATAATCTGCAACCATTTCTGCTTCATAATCTACTTTTTCTCCTTTTGAGAATCGACGAATTGCACTATCGAATAATGAATAAACCACAGGAACAATAATTAAGGTTAGGAATAATGAGGAAACCAATCCACCGATAATTACCCATGCCAAACCGTTGTTCATCTCTGCTCCTGCTCCTTCTGCTAATGCAATTGGAATCATACCAAAAACCATGGCGATAGTTGTCATTAAAATTGGACGAAGACGTGCATGATTGGCTTGTACCAAAGCATTGTGCGTTGTTTCGCCAGCTTCTTTTCTATGATTTGTAAAATCGACCAATAAAATCGCATTTTTACACACCAAACCAATCAACATAATCATTCCGAGAATCGTGAAGATATTCAATGAATTATTTGTTAATGCTAAAACTACGAAAACTCCGATTAAAGATAATGGAATCGAAAACAAAACCACGAAAGGATAAATAAACGAGTCGTACAAAGCAACCATTACCAAATAAACCAAGATAATTGCAGCTAATAATGCATAACCTAATGTACCAAAACCTTCGGATTGATTTTCTTCATCTCCACCCCAAACATAAGAAACACCAGTTGGTTTCTTATTGTCAATTTTCTTCAAACTTTCCTTGAAATCAGTTACAATATCACCCGTTGTACGACCAACCGATTGTGCTTGAACCGTTACAGAAGGCGTTTTATCACGACGCTCTAAGAAACTTGGACCTGAACTTTGCATAACCGTTGCAAATTGATCTAATCGAATTTGTTGTCCTTTATCATTTACAAAAATTAAGCTACGAACATCATCAATATTCGAACGATTAAAATCATTGTACTGAATATTAATATCATATTCGTATTCACCCGCTCTAAATTTACCATCTGTATTTCCAGAGAAAGCAGTTTGCATGGTTAAACCAACTGTTTGTAAATTCAATCCTAAAGCAGACATTTTATCACGGTCAACTTGCACATTAATTTCAGGATTTCCGGCTTCTGTCGTTAATTTCACTTCCGAAGAACCCTTAATTTGTTCTAATTCGTGTTTTGCTAATTCAGCAAATTTCATGGCGCTTTCTAAATTTGGACCTGTCACAACCAACGCTATTGGCGCTTGTTCCGCTCCAATCAAACCAACTGGAACAGTTTTAACCTTAGCACCAACTAATTCTTTTTCTAATTCGCGTTTTACTTTTGCCGCATAAATATATGAATTGTCTTCACGCTCTGATTTATCATTTAAAATAACGTCTATTTCTGCTTTATAAGCTGTTGCTTGTGCTGCTCCAAATCCTTCGGAACTTTGACCAACAGTTGTAATCATATCAACAACTTCTTTTTTATCACGTAAAAACTTTTCTGCTTTTTGCGTCATAAAATTTGATTCCTCTATTGTTGCATCTTTTGGTAACTCTATTTGAACTAGGAATTCACCTTTATCTGTTTTAGGGAGGAATTCACCACCGATATATTTTCCTCCCATTAAGATAGCAATTGTTCCGAATAAAAGAATGAAAACTCCAATAAAAACACCAATTCTTCGAACAGTTGATTTTAAACACCATTCTAACATATCAGAAATGAAGTGGGTAAATTTCATTAATTGTTTTTCGAACCAAAGAATAAATTTTTCGAAAATATTTTTCCCCGTGATATGTTCTAATTTTCCGAAACGAGATGACAACCAAGGTACAATCGTAAACGACGACAATAAGGATAATAAGGTTGCGATAACTACGGTAACACAGAATTGAGAAATAATGTTAGAAACCAAACCTGTACTCATTGCAATTGGTAAGAAAACCACAACAATTACTAATGTAATCGCAGTTACGGTAAATCCAATTTCTTTTGCTCCGTCGTATGATGCTCTAATTTTCGATTTTCCCATCTCCATGTGGCGATAAATATTTTCTAAAACTACAATTGCATCATCCACTAGAATACCAACAACTAACGACAAACCAAGAAGCGACATTAAGTTTAGAGTATATCCCATTAAATACATCCCAATAAATGTAGCTATTAATGATGCTGGAATAGATACCATTACAATAAACGCATTACGAATACTGTGCAAAAACAATAACATTACTACAGCAACTAAAACAACAGCTAGAACCAAATCAAAAATTACGTGATCAGCAGCAGCTAATGTAAAATCTGAAGTATCATTAACTATTTGAATTTTTAATCCCTCTGTTTTGTAATCTTCTTCTACTTTTTTTATTGTTGTTCGCATTAATTCAGAAACTGCAACAGCATTTGCATCTGATTGTTTTACAACCTGAACAATAATCGCAGAACTCTGATTAACACGTGCAATTTTTTCTACTTCTTTCTGAGAATCTTGCACAAAAGCAACTTCCGATAAACGAACTTGAATTCCATTATTCGAAGAAATTACCAAATTATTTAATTCATCAACTGATTTATATTTTCCAGAAAGACGAATAATTGTAGAGTTTTCACGTGTTTTTACACTTCCTGTTGGGAAATCTAAATTTGAACTTAAAATAGCTTGCTGAACTTGAGGAACAGATAAGCCATAACCTTTCAATTTTAAGGGGTCTATACTAACCTGAATTTCTCTTTCTTGCCCACCAATCAAATTTACTTGTGCTACACCATTTACACGAGATAAAACGGGTTCTATTTTTTTATCTAATAAATCATACAATGCCTTATCTGTTAATTTATCAGAAGTAACACCAGCTGTAATAATAGGTAAATCACTTAACGAGAATTTCGTCAACGAAGGCGGATCTACATCATCTGGTAAATCTTTCTCGATTGCATTTATTTTACGTTGAGCATCATTTAAAGCTAAATCTGCATCTGCTCCGGCATTTAAAGTAACAGATACAACAGATAAACTTTCATATGATTTTGATTCAACTTTTTTTACATTTTCCAATGCTGCAACAGCATCTTCAATCTTTTTGGTAACAGAATTTTCAACTTCGTTTGGAGAAGCTCCAGGATATACTGTTGAAATTGTTACAACATTTGTTTCGAATTTTGGGATTAATTCATATCCCATTTGCGTATAACTAAACAATCCTCCTAAAATCAATATCGTGAATAACACGATAATCATCGATGGACGTTTAATTGATATTTCTGCTATTTTCATGGAAAAACTACTCTTATTTTACAACTTTCACTTTCGTTCCATCTTTCAGATTAATCTGACCACTTGTTACGATTTCAGCTCCATCTTTTAATCCGCTGATAATTTCAACTTCAGTTCCAACCGTTTTCCCAATCACAACTTTCGTTAATTTTGCTGTATTATTTTCAACCACGAAAACTTGTCCAGAACTAATTCCATTTACGAAAGCATTTGCTGGAACAACCAATACATTTTTACCTGCATTTACATCATCTTTTGTCGAGAATACTGCCGTTCCGTACATACCAGCTTTTAAACCAGAATTATTCGAAACCTGAATTTCCACAGGGAAATTTAATGAAGCATCTGCTTTAGGCGCGATAAAAGAAATTTTTCCTGCAAATTCTTGATCTGGAAAAACACTCGCCAACACTTTGTTTGTTTGACCAACTTTAAGATTGACAACCTCAGCTTCTGTTACTGTAACTTGTAATTTTAATTTTGACACATTAACGATATCAAACATTTGAGAACCTGGTGCTACAACAGATCCTGGCTCTATGTAACGTTTGTTGATTACACCAGAAATTGTAGCTTTTACATTCGTATCACGCACACGTAAATTTTGCGCAGAAACCGCTGCTCTTGCATTTTTTAATTGCAAACGCGAATTATCTAATTGTTGCTTTGTTACACCGCCTGTTTTATACGCATTTTCGTAACGTTGATTATCAACAATTGCATTTTGAAGATTATTTTGTGCTTGCGTAACATCAACTTCAATCGCATCTTTTTTGATTGTCGCCAATGTTTGACCAACAGAAACATAACTCCCTTCATCAACCAAAACACGTACAATTCGACCAGAAATTTCCGAAGGAAAACTCATTTCCTGAAATGGCGCAAACGTTCCGTTTGACGTATAATCTGTATTTAAGCTTTCGTATTTTGCTTTAATTGTATTTACCACAACCTCATCGTTACTAGCATTTACAATCGCAACTTCCTCTTCTTGCTTCGCTTTGTTATTTTTGATGATGTAAACTGCTCCACCAATCAAGCCAGCAGCAATTAATATATAAAGTAAAGTTTTTACTGATTTCATAAATCGGTTCTATTATTGAATTAATATTTTTAAATCTCCTTTTGCTTTGATTAATGCGATTTCGGCAATTTTATATTCTAACAAAGCATTTGAGTAATTATTTCTAGCATCTGTCAACGCATTTTCAGCGTCTAAAATTTCTGTCAAATTAGCTAAACCTTGTTGGTAATTATTTTGTGTATTTGCAAGTACTTTTTCTGCCAACGATACATTTTCTTCTTGAATATCGACACTTTTTAACGCATTTTCTATTTGCGCTTTTGCATTTTGATATTCCAAACTCAAACCAAGTTTTGTGTCATTCATTTGTTCTTCGATATCCAACAAATCAATTTCAGCTTGATTTATTTTTGCTTTTGTAGCTCCTCCAGAAAAAATCGGAACTTTTACACTCAAGCCAATCGAAGCTAAATCTGACCATGTATAAGTTTTTGAAGTAATAAATTTTTCACCAAAACCTTGCAATCCATAATTACCAGCCAAACCAACAGTTGGATAAAGATTTGCACGTTCAGCTTCTTTTGCAAAACCTAACAATTCTTTTTGTTTTGACAATACTTTAAATTCTGTTCTATTTTCTACATTAATTTGATCTTCTAACAAAACTAAATTCGGTGTGATTGTTTCTTCTGTCAACGTAATTGGCTGTTCTATTGGATAACCCATATAAAATTTCAATGCATTCTTGTTAATTTCTACTGCATTTACCAATTGTTGGCGAGATGAAGATATGTTATTTAATTGTACAACTATTCGGTCTAAATCAATAGGCTTTGCCAATCCATTATCCACTAAACTTTTGATAACATTGCGAACTTTATTCGTGTTTTCGTAACTTTTATCAATTGTTTTTAATTTCTCTTCTTGAATAAAAACTTGATAATACGCATTCGCTACTCGCTCTATAATTTGTTCATCTGTTAAATCCGCATTAATTTGGTAAAATTCACGTGTAGATTTTGCTGCTTTAAGTCCTGTAAAAACACGCTGATCAAAAATATTTTGATTAACCGTAACTCCCAAACTCGAATTCCATGGTTGTCCCATTTTAATGATAGTTGTTTGCCCTCCCATTGTCAGTGCAGTTTCTTGCACAATTGGATTATACTGTAATCCTGCATTTGCACTAACCTGTGGCAAAGCTCCTGCTCTAGCTTCATCAATTTTATATTCTGCTTTTTTGATAGCCAAATTCGCACGTTTAGCATCAGCTTTATTTTCTAATGCAAAATTTACTGCATCTTTAAGTGCAATAATTTCTTGGGCATTAGCAGAACTCATCAACGCTACAATCGCTATAGAAAGTAATTGTTTTAACCTTTTCATTGATATATTAATTATTAAAAAGTGTATTGAGAATAATTTCTTTTCGATCAGAAAGAATACGTTTGAAATCTTCGTCGCTCAATTTCAAATCCAATTGAAGTAGCGGACGAATTGTAAATGGATAATTAACCAATGAAATCATGTTTAACAAAAACTGAAGTGGCTCCATCTTTTTAATCGTTCCTTTTTCCATTTCTTCCTCTAATCTTTCGTAAAAAACATTTACAACTACATCTAAATCATCTTTCATTAACTTAGAACACATTGTATTATTTTTATTCATTTCGGTAACGATGTAAGTTTCCAAATATGGATACTTGATTGATGTTGCAATAGAATCCTCTATAAATTCGCCAATCATTTCTTTGATATCACGATTTCTATCAAAAATAGCACGCGATTTTTCATTACTTACTCGCGTAGCTTCTTCGTAAATAATACTAATTAAATTGTTTCGCGATCTGAAATAATAATTAATCATCGTTCTATTCACTTTCGCTTCATCAGCTATTTCTTGCGTTGTTGCATGAAATCTACCTTCACCAAAAAACATTCTTTTCGCTGTTTCTTTGATTAATTCTTCTGTATCGTCTTTCATATCTGTGCGGCTTTTTTATTTTGACAAAATTGTCAAACAAAATTATTAATATATTTCGTTAATCCAAATAGTTAAACATTATTTTTATAAAAATTGGTGAAAATCATAAAGATTACCGAACTGATTATCCGTAAATTTGCTTGATGAAAGAACAATATGATTTGATAATTGTAGGTGCTGGGCCAATTGGTTTGGCTTGTGCAATAGAAGCGAAAAGAAACAATCTTTCTTATTTAATTATTGAAAAAGGTGCTTTGACAAATAGTTTGTACAACTATCCTTTGTATATGACATTTTTTTCGACTGCCGAACGATTAGAAATTGGAGAAATTCCATTCAATTGTATTGCGCCAAAACCTGGTCGACAAGAGGCGTTAGAATATTATCGAAACATTCATAAATATTTCAAATTCAATCTAAATCTATACGAAGAAGTTGAAACGATTAATAAAGTTGAAACAAATCATTTCGAAGTTAAAACATCAAAAAATAACTATTCAACTAACAATATAGTCCTTGCAACTGGTTTTTATGACATTCCAAACTTAATGAATATTGAAGGTGAAAATTTGCCAAAAGTTCATCATTATTACAAGGAAGCTCACCCTTATTCTTTTCAGAACGTAGTGGTTGTTGGAGCGAATAATTCTTCTGTTGATGCAGCTTTAGAATGTTATCGAAAAGGTGCCAATGTAACAATGGTGATTCGTGGCGAAGGTTTTACGCATCGACTAAAATATTGGGTTCGTCCTGATATCGAAAATCGAATTGCAGAAGGAAGTATCAAAGCTTATTTCAACTCAAATATTACATCGATTGACGAAAATCAAGTTCATATCCAAACGCCAGAAGGTGATATCTCAATTGAAAATGATACTGTTTTAGCCTTAACAGGTTATCATCCGAATTTCAATTTTTTGGAAAATTGTGGTATAACTTTCAGTGATGATGAATTGAAAACGCCTACTTACAATCCCGAAACGATGGAAACAAATGTAGATGGTTTATATTTGGCAGGCGTTGTTTGTGGCGGGATGTTGACGAATATTTGGTTTATTGAAAATTCGCGCGTACATGCAGAGCAAATTGTTGAGGCAATTTTAGCAAAAAATAATAAATAAAAGTTTCTGTATTAATCAGAACATAAAAATAAAAATAACATGAAAGACCTTTTCGGACAGGCAATTTTAGATTATCAAACCAATCATTCGCCCGAAGATCTCTATACCGAAACATCAATTTCAGAGTTGGATGTGATGCCAATTGATTATCTTTTTCGAAAGTATGATGATATGCCAATTTTGGAACAAAAAGCATTAGATTTATCAAAAGGAAAAATATTGGATGTAGGTTGTGGAGCGGGTTCTCATTCACTTTATTTGCAAGAAAAAAGTTCAGATGTTTTAGCGATTGATATTTCTCCAAAAGCGATTGAAGCTTGTTTGTTGAGAGGAATTAAAAATGCAAAAGTTCAGAATTTCCTTGAAATCAATGAAGCTGAGAAATTTGATACGATTCTATTTTTGATGAATGGAACTGGAATTTTTCAGAATTTAGTTTTAATCAATGTTTTCTTGGATAAAATTAAAAATTTATTAACCGAAAATGGTCAAGTTTTGATTGATGGAACCGACATTATTTATATGTTTGATGAAGACGAAGATGGTGGAAAATGGATTCCAAGTAATGGAAATTACTACGGTGAGTTAGATTTTACGGTTCATTATAAAGGTGAGCAAGAAGAACCTATTCAATGGTTGTATTTGGATTTTGATACGTTAAAAAATGCGTGCGAATATCATAAACTAAAATGTACAAAAATAAAAACCGAAGGAGATTCTTATTTAGCAAAAATATCATTATAAAAAATTCATACTATTAAATACAAACTCACTAATTCAGATAAATTAGTGAGTTTTTTATTATGAGAAATTAAAATTTAATCGAATATTAAGCAGTATTTTATCCATTAAAAAACATTAAATTAGTAAAAAATAAACGCAATTTATGGAAGAACACCTGCCAAAACTTATTACCGATCTTGGATTAATTCTATGTGTAGGCGCTGTGACGACGCTTATTTTCAAACGTATCAACCAACCTCTTGTTTTAGGTTATATTATTGCTGGTTTTTTAGTTGGACCACATTTCGAATATATTCCATCTGTTGCAGAAGAACATAATGTGGAGATTTGGGCAAAAATTGGTGTTATATTTCTACTTTTTAGTCTTGGATTAGAATTTAGTTTCAAAAAATTGCTCAATGTTGGTGGCTCTGCCTCCATCACTGCAATTGTTGAAATTATTTGCATCGTAACCGTTGGTTATTTTGTTGGTCGATTTATGAATTGGTCTACAATGGACAGTATTTTCCTCGGCGGTTTATTAGCCAGTTCTTCTACAACCATTATTATTAGGGCGTTTGATGAATTAGGTTTAAAACGAAAAAAATTCGCGAATGTCGTTTTCGGAATTTTAATTGTAGAAGATATTGTGGTCATTTTATTGATGGTTATGCTTTCTACAATGGCTGTTAGCCAGCATTTTAACGGAGCAGAAATGATTAATTCTTTCGTTAAATTAGGTTTCTTTTTAGCGGTTTGGTTTATTGGAGGAATTTTTATTATTCCAACTTTTTTACGTTCTATCAAAAATTATTTAGATGATGAAACCTTATTAATTATCTCAATTGGATTATGTCTTGGAATGGTTTACATTGCTGATAGCGCAGGTTTTTCGATAGAATTAGGTGCTTTTGTAATGGGTTCTATTTTAGCTGAAACTGTTTATGCCGAAAAAATTGAACATAATTTTCAATCTGTAAAAAATCTGTTCGCAACAATTTTCTTTATTTCTATTGGAATGATGATCGATCCCGTTTCGATGTATGAACACAAATGGGCAATTTTGATTGTGACCTTGTTGACGATTTTCGGAAAGTTAATTTTTACCACTTTAGGTGCTATAATTTCAGGACAACCGCTAAAACAATCCGTACAAGTAGGAATGAGTATGGCACAAATTGGTGAATTTGCTTTCATCGTTGCTGGTTTAGGACTTTCTCTTGGTGTAACAAGCGACTTCTTGTTTCCTGTTGCAGTCGGTGTTTCAGCAATTACAACATTTACAACACCTTATTTAATTAAATCATCGGACAAAGTTTATACTTTATTGGAAAAAATTCTTCCGCAAAAATTCATTCAAGGTGTTGAAAATTATTCATCTGATACTCAACATATTCAAAATGAAAATAAATGGAATAAAATCATCAAACAAACCGTTTCGACAATTTTTATCAATGGAATAATCATTATCGCCATCACATTGATTATCAAAAGCTACGTTTTATTCTTATTAACCGATTGGTTTACCTATTTTGGTGCAAGTTTGGTCAGCCTTACATTGACATTTGTATTGTGTATTCCATTTATTTGGGCAATTATTGGAAATCGACCAAAAAGAGAAATTATTAGAGAGTTTTGGGATGAATCTAATTACAATCGTGCACCAATTATTGCGATTATTTCTATCCGTTTAACTTTAGTTGTAGTTGCTGTAATCTTTATTTATAATCAATTTTTCTCAAGTACAATTGCCTCAATTATTTTGGTTATTGGATTATTGATTACCATGTATTTTCTTTCAAAATATTTCAATCAATTTTACAATTATATTCAAACAAAATTCATTTATAACTTAAATGAACGTGAAATTTTGACTAAAAAAATTGAAGAGAAAAAGAAACAAGATAAATTTCAATATACTTGGGATAACACTCATATTTCCGATATGATTGTTCCACAAAATGCGAATTTTATAGGTGTTACTTTGGGTGAATTGGATTGGCGAACAAAATTTCAGATCAATATTGCCTATATCAAACGTGGGGACCGAATCATTCAGACTCCAAATTCTGAATCAGTTTTATATCCTTTCGATAAAATTGGAATTATTGGAACGGATGAACATATTCAACGATTTGAGAAGTATTTGCAAATTATTGGTGAAACTCCTCCAGAAAATAATGATCTTAAAAATACAGATAACTTTACGTTGGATAAAGTAGTTATTCCAAATGATTTTTGTGTTTTGGAGCATAAATCGATTGGTTGGGTAAAAGATACGGCAAAAGGAATTGTGGTTTCGATAGAGCGAGATGGTAAAATGATTCATAATCCTGATCGAAATGTAGCGATTGAATTGGGAGATTATTTGACAATTGTTGCCGATAAGAAAAACTTAAAAAACTTTATTCAGGAGTATCATTTAAAATAAAGCGAGTAATTTTGCAAAATGCAGCGTAAGATTATTCACATCGATATGGACGCTTTTTTTGCTTCTGTTGAACAACGAGATTTCCCCGAATTAAGAGGAAAATGCATTGCTGTTGGCGGAAATGAAGAACGTGGTGTGATTGCGACAGCCAGCTACGAAGCCAGAAAATATGGCGTCGGCTCAGCAATGTCTTCGGTTGTTGCAAAACGTAAATGTCCGCAATTAATCTTTGTAAAACCTCGATTTCAAGTTTATAAAGAAGTTTCAAATCAAATTCGTGAAATATTTCTTGAATATACTGATTTGGTTGAACCTTTATCTTTGGATGAAGCTTTTTTGGATGTAACAATTAACCATAAAAACATCGAAATTGCAACTGATATAGCAAACGAAATCAAACAAAAAATAAAAGAACGAACAAATTTGACTGCTTCAGCAGGTGTTTCGTTCAATAAATTTTTAGCTAAAATTGCTTCGGACTATAACAAACCTGATGGACTTTATGTGATTACACCTAAAATGTCTGAAAGTTTTATTGATCAATTACCAATCAAAAAATTTCATGGGATTGGAAAAGTAACTGCCGAACGTATGCAAATGATGGGTATTCATACAGGTTTAGACTTGAAGAACCTAGAATTAGAAAAACTCTTACGCGAATTCGGAAAATCTGGTAAATACTATTACAATATTGTAAGAGGATTAGATTTTAGAGAAGTCAATCCAACTCGATTGCGAAAATCATCTGGTTCAGAAACAACTTTTAGCAAAGATTTAGAAACATTAGAAGAAATGCAAATCGCTTTATTTCCACTAATGGAAGATGTTTGGAACTTTTCCTTAAAAACATCAATTTATGGAAGAACAATAACTGTAAAAATAAAACACAATGATTTTTCGGTTACTACAAAAAGTAAATCAGCTTCATTTCCAATTAAAAATAGAGACCTTTTTGATCAAATTTGTTATGATTTATTAACTGAAGGTTACTCCTCAGAAAAACCTGTTCGACTATTAGGTGTTGCTATTTCAAATTTATCCAATAATCAAAAAAAATTCGGAACTCAACTCGAAATTCCTTTTAGAGAAACTATATAAATTCTTTAAACAATTTTATAAATTCCGAAATAATAAAATTTAAACAACTGATTTAAAATAAATTAACAATGTTTTAAATCAATACATTTTGTTTACTACTTAGATTTATTTTTTACTACCTGTAGACACTTTGATGATAGTCTACATTTTTTAGTTTAGTATTTATTCAAGACATTTGAATCAACAAACAACATCGTTTGTAATGCTTTTAAGATTACTAACCAACAACCAAACTAAAAAGCTATTTTGATAAATCTAACCAGTTTATCAAAACAACCTAAACCGATATTACTTATCTAAACCAAATTAAAAAATCCATCTCAAAAATTGAGATGGATTTTTAGTTTTATTTATTTTGAAACTAAAATTTAGTTTTTAATCAATTTTTTTGTAATAGTTCCATTATCTGTTTCAAATTTTAAGATGTAAATACCTTTTGGTAAATTATCAGTGGAAACTGTTCCTTTTTGACCATCAAATTTTACATTAGAAGTTGAAACAACTTTACCTGTCATATCAACAATATCAACTTTGATATCATTTTTAATAGATTTATCAACAATGTAAACTACATCCTTAGCTGGATTAGGATACATTTGGAAAGTAGATTGTTTAACATCAGAAGTAGCTAGTTTACATTCTAACTCTTCAACTGGTGGCATATCAAAAGCTTCTGTTCCATCTGTTCTACTGTTAGAACTTCCTTGTTTAGCGCTATAACCTAAACCACGAGCTGAAAATGCTTCCCAAATCTCACACTTATTAACTCCATTATTTAATTGTTCGTCAGCTTTAAGAATAGCATCACGTCCATCTACAAATCCTGGAGAACAAGGTTGTAATTTAAGACCTGTCATTACTAATTGTATAGCCATATTATTACCAGCTTTACCATTATATAAATCTGGAGAGAAACCATATTTATTAACCATTTTCCAGTTTAAATCCCAAAGCATAGAAGCCCATACGTAACCAGTATTGTGAGGAGAATCTGAATCACCATAAGTTTTTAAGAACCCATATCTAGCAGGATTAACTGTCATATCAGTCGAATAAACTGTAGGACGAATTCCAACACCTTCTTTCTTTTCACCTACAGCAAATGTTCCTATTCCTCTTTTAGTAGTACTTATATCAGATGGCAATTGAGTAATCATCAATCCAAAGAAATCAGACCAACCTTCACCCATTTGTTCAAGATTATTCAAACAGTTAGCATTTGTGATTGGACCAGTCAAGCGATTAGAAATTCCATGTCCATATTCATGTGCAATAATTCCGTTGTCTAAACTTCCATCAATAAATGATTCATCTGGTTTTAATAAAGATCCATTAACGACTACTTTATTTTGCAATTCTTGCATAATTGCATCTCCATCTGCTTTACTAATAGAAATTGCTGGAATTGTAATTGTTGTATCATCTCCAGACATATTAATCATCCCATCTACATTATTTACAATAATAGCAGCTTTAGCTCCAGCATTCTGAGCATTTTTTACTTTTATAGCAAATGAACAATCTCCACGGTATATAATTGCTATCTTATCATTTACTTCTGCAGCATTTGTGATTGTCCCACAACCATCATAAGGCGTACCTGTTGTTTCACTTTTTACAATTAAGGCAAGATCTCCAGTTAAAGCAGTAGAAGTTAATGTACCTCCCCAAGTAGGAACAGTAGCTTGATAACTACCAGCTATGTTAGCAGGACTATTAATAATTAATGGTTCTGGAGTTTTATTCCATAAGTACATTGCCATTCTTGGAGATCTTCCGTCTGCAGGTGTAGCAAAAGTAGCATTGTTAGTGTACCCTAACGACACTCCTGTTTGTGCCAAGGCTACAACATCATCATTACCTGTACCTCCTTTATCAAAATTGACTTTTTGAAAATTTCCATTTGCTTCTGTAAAACCATAATTATAGAAAATGTCATGCATCATATTGTTCATATAGAACAAATTTGTAGTAGCAGCTTCCCAATTTGTATAAGGATGATTATCTAGATTCATAGGGAAATCAAAATTCAGATCATTTCCTCCATCAGCATAATCAGTATCTTTGATTGTTACTCTATTTAATATAGAATTATAAGTCTGATATCCTTTAGAGTCATGATCTCTAACAGCTCTTACATTGTTTCCTTCTGTTCTTGTTTTTACAGTTGATTCTGCTGTGTTATGCCAACCATTCGGTGATGCAGTTGCATTTGAAACAGAAAGATCAGCAAATGATCTTCCTCCACGATTAGGAGCTTCTAAAGGTAATTGGTAAACATTGTATTGTGGTGATGCTACATTTTTAACATCTGCATATAACCAATCCCAATCAGCTTTATTAAATGTAGCTAAATTCTCATTATGAAAAGCTCCATGATCAAAACCACAGCTTAATGTGTTGTTATGTTTTTCTAAAATTGCACCATTCATTGCGTTAACAATAACATGAATGATATCATTATGGTTATCTTTTACCAATTGATAACTAAATGCATAACTTAAAATTGCTTGGTTTTGTTCATTAATATAATAAACCAATTCTGAAGAATCATCTTTCGAAAAATATACGCCATTTTGGTCTATTTCTGAATCTGAAAAAGATTTTAATCCTTCTGATTGAGCTACTTTATTTAAAGCCTCGTTAAAATTTAAAGATGGAGAAATATCTGCATTCTTTAATGATATATTAAAATTTTCTGATGAAGTTTTAGAAATAACCTGTTTATCCTTTATTATATATGTTGAATAACTGTTATAAATTGGAATACCTTGGAAAGTTCTTTGTGTGTAAACCCTTTGATTAAGATCATCATTGATTGTTTGAGCAAATTTGTACTCAACATTACCTGCTATTGCCTTTGCTTCATAATTATCTACAATTTGCTCTGCCGTTTGGGCATAAGCAGACATAGATAAAAGAAACGCAGAAAATATCAGCGTTAAATTTTTCTTCATTATATATTGTATTAATTAATTGAGAAACTAAATTAAGTAATACATTTTAAAGAAAAAATTTGTATTTTATAATCGATTTAACTAATATAAAAGGCCAGACTAATCTGACCTTATAATAGAAGTATTTATTTTTCTAAATCTTTATATACTTTTCGAATAATTCCGTCCGAAAGTCCAATTTTCGGAACATGAATTTTCTTTGCATGCGACCATTTTAGTACATTGTTGTAAATTTCCATGGCATAAACCACTACATCAGCACGGTCGGGTTTCATATTGAAATTCTGCATACGTTCTTCAGCAGTCATCGTTTGTAAAATTTGATAATGTTTTTTGACATAAACACTACTCAAAGGCATTCCCAGTTTTACGCCTGAATATTTGTATACATGGTTAATATTTCCACCAGAACCAATTAATTCGACTTCATCATCACCAATGTTTTCGTGAATCCATTGTTTCATTTCGTTAAAAGTATTTGGTGAAACTTTATTTTCCAACAAACGTACAGTTCCTACTTCAAAGGATTTTGACGTAAAAACCTTATTATCTTTTAATAACGTTAATTCGGTACTACCACCACCAACATCTACATACAAATAGATTTTTTCGTCTTGTATAAAATCACCTAATTCAGTATTAAAAAGTAATTCAGCTTCGGTTTTTCCATCAATAATTTCGATGTTAATTCCAGATTTTTTCATCACTTTTTTTACAACATCTTTTCCGTTTTTTGCTTCGCGCATGGCAGAAGTTGCATAAGCTTTATAGATTTCAATATCATAAACCTTCATCATTAATGCATAAGACAACATAGCATCACAAATACGATTTATATTTGTTTCGGAAATTTGTCCATCAATAAAAACGTCGTGTCCCAAACGAATTGGCATCCTCACAATACTGGTTTTATTAAAAATTGGCGCACGACCTTCTTTTTCGTAAACATAATTAATCAACAATCGCATGGCGTTAGATCCAATATCTATTGCTCCTAATTTTCTAATCTTCATTTTCTTGTTCGTTTAATTTTTTAAAATATTCGTAGGTCGTAAACTGAGAGCGGTTTGGTTTTTTATTATTTCGTTTGTATTCCAAAGAAGATTCAGCCGTTATTTGGCGACCTTTTACGTTATCTTCAAAACTCAAATTAAACGTATCCATAACAATTTTTTTGAATTTATGATCGTAAATCGGACACGCAACTTCCACACGATTATCCAAATTACGTTCCATCATATCTGCCGATGAAATATAAACTTTGTCATCGCCCGCATTCTTAAACCAATACACACGTGGATGTTCCAAAAATTTATCAATAACGCTGACACATTCAATATTTTCGGAAAGATTTTTAACTCCAGGAATCAAACAATTTATTCCACGCACAACCAAGCGAACTTTTACTCCTTTTTGAGAAGCTTTGTACAATAAATCAATGATTTGTTTATCGCTTAAACTGTTCAGTTTCATATTGATTTCTGCAGGTAAACCAGCTTGATGATTTTTGATTTCTCGTTTAATCATCTTGACAATTTTTTTACGTGTTCCATAAGGTGAAACCAATAAATGATTGTACGTTAAGTTCAAGTAATTAGCTCCAAAAAATTTAAAAATCTGTTCAACATCCTTTGTTATTCCCGGATTAGTTGTGAAATATGTATAATCTGTATAAATTTTTGCTGTTCCTGCATGAAAATTTCCTGTACTGATAAACACATATTTCTGTGCCAACATTCCTTCTGGTTTACGTTCGATATAACCAATTTTTGAATGTACTTTCAGTCCCGGAACTCCAAAAATAACATTCACACCAGCTTCTTGCAATTTTTTCGACCACATCGCATTATTGGATTCATCAAATCGCGCACGAAGTTCCAAAACAGCTGTTACTTCTTTTCCGTTCATCGCTGCGTTTATCAACGAATGCATCACTTGCGAATCCTTTGCAACACGATAAATTGTAATTTTTATTTTGGTTACTTTAGGATCAATTGCAGCTTCTCGAAGAAATTTTAACAACAAAGAATAATCGTGATAAGGCGCCATCATCATTTCCTCATTTTCCGTAAAAGCCTGAAAATAACTGTTATATTCAAAAGGTTTTTTCTGAATAATTGGTTTTATTTTTTCGTACGTTAAATTTGGAATGTCAAAGCTTGGAAAGCTCATCAAATCTCGTTTGTTGTGATATTTTCCTCCCGGATTGATACTATCATATTCATCTAATCGTAATTTTTTCAAGAAAAATTTCAACGTATCTGGTGCAATTTCAGCATCATAAACTAATCGGACAGGAACACCTTTTTTACGATTTTCTAAACTATTGATGACTTTTTCTAATAAACTATGTTCTAAATCGTTATCAAAATCAAGTTCGCTATCTCGTGTAATTTTGATGGAATGTGCTTCAATTGTTTCGAAATCAAACATTTTGAAAATATCTTTCAAATGAAAACGAATAATGTCTTCCAAATACATGACATACGTATTTTGATCATACTTTGGAAGCACAATAAAACGCGAAAATAAATGCGTTGGAACAATCAAAAGTGCATATTGAACTTTGTCTTTTAATTGCATTTTCACCGCTAAATAGAACGATCCATCGCGTAAAGGCGGTGCTTTTTTAATATCATCTAAAATAAAAACTCCAACCGTATGAATAAATTCGTTGTAAAAATATTCGGAAATAAATTCTAAATAATTCTCAGGAATCGATGTATCATCTATCACAAAAATATTGTGATTCTCTAATTCTTTGAATAATTGATTATGCAAATCATCGTACTGGACTCGCTGCTGACGCACAATTTCATTGATTTCATCGATCAATTCTTCGTCCGTTTGATCTGGTACAATATTTTGATAAACAATTTCTACATCTTTGAACTGTATCGAGCGCAAAATTGTAGAATATCGAACCGAATAAAATTCATCTAAATTGTTCGAATAAATTCCTAAAAAACGAATTCGTTCTAACAACGGAACTGTTTCGTCAGAAGCCTCTTGCAACACGCGCGCATTGAAAGAAAGCCAACTGATTTCGCGGTTTATATATTTTTTCATTTAATTTCTTTAGGTAAAATTATTTTTATAGTTTTTCCTTTTTCTATTGATTTCCAATTATCCGAATCAAACTGTATCCAGACAAATCCAGAAGTCGAAAGATTGTAAATCATTTCATTTCCTAACTGATTGGTAATATCTGTAAACGCAGGATTATGTCCAAAAATAAGAACATTTTGTAATTCATTGTCTAAATTTCTAATCCATTTATCCAATAAATAATGCGAAAACGTATACAAATCATCTTCGATATGAATGGTTTGATTGGGAAACAAAATAGGTTTGACAAGTTGAGAAGTTTCTTTTGCTCGAACTGCTTTACTCGAAAATATTTGATCAAATTTCAATTCAAAATTTTGATGAATATAATTTGCTACTTTCTTCGTTTTGAATTCACCAATCTCTGTGATAGAACGAAATTGATCTGAAACATTTTCGTTCCATTTACTTTTTGCATGACGCATTAAAAACAAATTTTTCATAACGCAACGAGTTTAAAAAGAAAAAGTAGTTAAATCTAATCATTATCTAATGAAAAGACTTAACTACTGTTGTATTTTTTTAGGATTATTTTCTAAAGATTACCTTCGTAATTCTTAAAATCATTTTTTACCCAATCTGGCAATTCCATTGATTTTTTCTCTTCCATATCGTACATCACTTGCGTACTTTTTCCGATACAATGAATAACATCTTCGCCATTTTCGCTTTTACTTGTGACAATATATTCGAAATCGAAACTCTTGTTTCCTAATTTTGATACACGCACACCAATACGAGGTTCTATCGCATTTGGACGTAATTCTTTTTGGTAACTTGCTTCCATATGCGCAATAACAAACATGTGACGCGTCCAATGCCATTTTTTGCTCGAAGCCATCATATAATAAGCTCTACCAGTCTGAAAATATTCGAAATAAAATACGTTATTTACATGACCAATTGGATCAAAATCGCTCCAACGTTGTTCTAAAGGCTTAAAGAATTTAAAGTTTTCTATACTCATTTTTAATTGGTTTTTAATAATAATTAATCTTCTGGATTTGGATCAATAAATTCGTATTTGTACAATTTGACTAACCAAAAGAATACTGAAAATAAGATTGGTCCGAAAATAATTCCAATAAATCCGAATAAATTTATTCCAACGATTACTCCAAAAATAGTAATTAATGGATGAACATCCGCCATTTTTTTCTGTAAAACTAAACGAATCAAATTGTCTGATAATCCAACAATAACAAAACAATAAATCAATAATCCGATCGCTTGTCCTGTATCACCGATTGCTAATAAAAATAATGCCAAAGGAACGTAAATTAAGGCTGCTCCAACTACTGGTAACATCGCCGCAAAAATCGTTAGAATAAACCATGTAAAGGCATCATCAACTCCAAAAATAAGATATCCAATGTAGGCAATAATTGCTTGTAGAAAGGCTGTTAACGGCATACCTACTGCATTAGAAATGACCAAATCTTTCAAATCTTTGTTCATCTTCACTAAATTACTTGTTTTAAGCGGAATAGTTCTGTAAAACCAATTTTCAAGTTTTTGATGATTCATCAACATAAAATACAAAATAAGGAAAGCAACCCCCAACTGAACTGTCATATCCATTGAAGCATTCAGTGTTTTTTCTAATAATTTCCCTCCAACTTGAGTTATTTTTTCAATGTTAGTCGCACTAAAAACATCAATATGAAATTTGGTTTGCAACATTTCAATAATTTTATTGACATCTTTTTTAATTTGAGCTGTGTCATTTAATAGCACCATAACCTTATTCGTTAACATTTGAATTAATAAATAAAGAGGTCCTATAATTAGAATTGCACTACTAATCATTAAAAAGATTACACTTCCTAATTTGTTCCATTTTTTTACTTTAACTAACCATTGCAAAGGATTCAGGAGCAAAACGTACAAACACAAAGCACCAAGAAAACCTGGAAAAAAAGCCAATAAATTTTTGGTAATTAATCCAAAAACTAAAAGTATAATTGCAATAAAAGCTAATTGCAATAAAATGTTATTAGAGAGATAGTGTTTATTAGAGTTCATAGGTATTTATTTGTTTAATAACAGTTGTTGATATTTCGTTATCAAATTCAATGCTAAAAATAGTTAATTTCTATAAACT
The DNA here is from genome assembly GCF_002484365.1 of Empedobacter sp. UBA7611. Classification (NCBI taxonomy): domain Bacteria; kingdom Pseudomonadati; phylum Bacteroidota; class Flavobacteriia; order Flavobacteriales; family Weeksellaceae; genus Empedobacter; species Empedobacter sp. UBA7611. The sequence continues at coordinate 3,983 of NZ_DLJR01000009.1, read as the reverse complement.
TTTCTATTTTTAGGCGTTGAATAAAATTTTACACATGAAAAAAATAGTTGGTTTAATCTTATCCGTTTTGACGATGACGACATATGCACAAACGAAACAAGACAAAGTTGTTTTGGTAATTCATGGTGGTGCTGGTACAATTTTGAAAAAAAATATGACACCCGAAAAGGAAAAAGCGTACCGAGATGCTTTAGCTGAATCTTTGACAAAAGGCTATGAAGTCATCAAACAAGGTGGCGAAAGTGAAAATGCGGTGATAGAGGCTATAAAAGTAATGGAAAATTCGCCTTTGTTTAATGCTGGAAAAGGAGCAGTTTTTACACATGAAGGTAAAAATGAATTAGACGCTTCGTTGATGATCGGAAATACAATGCAAGCTGGAGCTGTGGCTGGAGTTACCACGATTAAAAACCCTATTTTAGCAGCAAAAGCTGTTTTACAAAATTCTGCTCATGTGATGATGGTTGGAAAAGGAGCAGAAGAATTTGCTCAAACTCAAGGTTTAGAAATTGTTGATCCAAGTTATTTTAAAACTGAGGAACGCTGGAATTCTCTTCAAAAAGTTTTGGAAAAGGATAAAGAAAAAATGGAATTAGACCATGATGCTAAAACACAAGCGTATGTTCCATTCAATTTTGTTGACGAAAAATTTGGTACTGTTGGAGCAGTTGCTTTGGACAATAAAGGTCATATCTCGGCAGGAACTTCGACTGGTGGAATGACAAATAAACGTTTTGGTCGAGTAGGCGATTCGCCAATTATTGGTGCTGGAACCTATGCAAATAGCGAAGTTGGTGTTTCGAGTACAGGTTGGGGTGAATATTTTATAAAAGCTGTTGCGGCATATGATGTTGCGGCTTTGATGAATTACAAAAAACTTTCTTCGAAAAAAGCTGGTGAAGAGGTTATCAAAAAAATTGGTGATTTAGGTGGCGATGGCGGAATGATTATTTTAGATAAAAATGGTCAAGCAAGTTTTCCTTTTAACACTGCCGGAATGTATCGCGGAAGTATTACGCAATCAGGTAAGATAACTATCGAAATTTATCAATAAATTTGGAACACATTATTAAAATAAAGATATACAATACATGATAAAACAAATTTTACTTACAGCCACTGTTGTTCTTGCAAATTTTGCAACAGCGCAAGTAACCTCTATGATTAATGATAAAAATGTAGATGCTTCGACAAAAGTATATGGAATGGCTCCTTTAAGCGATGAAACAAAGGCTTATGAGAAATTTAATTTTATGTTAGAAAATGCTGCGGCTATACAATTAGGAAAACCAATTTTGGAGTACGGATATCAATCGTCTACTTTTCAAGCACAAGATAATGGAGTGATGATTTATATGGTAAAAGATAAGAAAATTGTCGATCAATGGTTGGTGAATCCTGCGTTGTACAATGTTTTTCACGATGGAATTCCATATTCTTATGATGCCGATAAATTAGCTGTTCTTGCTGATAAATATCCGTTGATTTATAAAGAAGAAAAACGTCAATATAAAACCGAAAAAGAATATCAAAAACAGCGTCCTGCTTTGTTTGCTGATCCTTATAATTTGATTATTACAGAGCCAGATTTTACATACGAAGGATATTTTGATGTGCAATTTCCACAAAACGAACAATTCAAAAGTTCTGAAGCTGCGATTGCTTATTTAAAACCAATTGTGGAGAAATTGACAAAAAAGAAATTTGATATTAATTATACAATTACTGAAAAAAATATTTTAGATCGTACACAATTTACAATAACAGTTGCGGGAGAAGAAAATATCTACAAAAAAATAAAATTAGATAATCTGCAAAAAGGAGATTGGCAATCATTAAGTTATGAAGCTTCGATTTTCCGAAAAGCAAATTAATAGTAAGAAAAGGTTTTTGAAATAATCAAGAACCTTTTTTTTATCCACAAAGATTCGTAATTTGAGTCTTTAACCCAAAGAAATATGAATTCTAACTTCTATAAAATATTACAACATTCAAAAGAAAATCAATCAATTATTGCCGTTTACAATGATCCCGAAGGAGACAATTTTTGGGCTGGATATATTTTAGATTTTAATGACGAATTTTTTACGATGCAACACATTTCGAAATATGGTAAAAAAGATGGAATTTTAATCGAACCTTATTTCAAAATTAGTCGAATAGATGTTGATGATTACTGCAAATGTCTCAATTATTTGAAAGAACATCACACCGATTTGGATCAAGAAAATCCAATCACATTTAATGCAACAGCAGAAGAAAATTGGGTTCGTCAAATTTTAGGCGAAATAAATGATCAAACCGAATATGTATCACGTATTCAATTAAATAACAATAGTCGTTTTGCAGGTTTTATTCGGAATTTAACTGAAGATGATTTCGAGTTAAAATGTATTGGTTCGGAAGGAACGGACGAAGGCTCTTTGTATTTTCAGATTGATGATGTTTCGTCGATTCGTGTCAATGATTTAGAAGCTCGCAGAAGGTTATTTTTTTATAATTATCGTCGTTCTATCGACTTTTTTGATGAATAATTTTTATCAAGAAAAACGCAAACTACAACTTAAATTATTAGGAATAAAATTTGATTAGATTTTGATGAAAAATATCGTTTTTTATAAAGCATCAAAGCCTTTATTTTGCACGATTATTAAAATCTACTTATGAAATATACTTCTGCAACAGAAGCTGTAAAAGAAATCAAATCTGGTGACGTGTTTACGTTCATGCAGCTGCAGTTACGCCTACATTTTTGGTGTCAGAATTATCGAAGAGAGCCCATGAATTGAGAGATGTAGAGTTTTGTCATATTCATGCAAGTGGAAATGCAGAATATGCAAATCCTGCTTATAAAGACTCTTTTTTTGTGAATTCTTTTTTCTTAGGCGCTAATGTGCGTCACACGATAAAAGAAGGAAATGGTTCGTATTTACCGATTTTCTTTAGCGAAATGGGAAAAGTTATTCGAACTCAATTGAATGTTGATGTTGTTTTAATTCAGATTTCTGAGCCAGATTCGCATGGTTATTGTTCTTTAGGGACTTCTATGGAGAATATTAGAGCGGCAATTGAGACTTCTCGTGTGGTTATTGCGCAAGTGGACAAATATATGCCACGCACATTTGGTGACGGAATTTTAGATATTTCGACTATCACGCATTTAGTAGAACATCATCAACCGTTAGATATCTTGGATAATGGAAATATTACAGATGAAGAAGCTAAAATTGGGAATTATATTGCTGAATTAATTGAAGATAAAAGTTGTTTACAATTAGGGATTGGTTCTATTCCAAATGCAGTTTTGAATAATTTGAAGAATCATAAAGGTTTAGGAATTCATACCGAATTATTTTCAGATGGAATTGTTCCATTGGTTAAATCTGGCGTGATTACAGGAGAACACAAAAAATTATTGAAAGGTAAAATTGTTTCAACTTTGGCGCATGGTTCGCAATTGTTATATGATTTTATTGATGATAATCCTGGCGTAGAAATGCGCGACGCTTCTTTTACAAATGATCCTGCGAAGATTAGTCAGAACAGTAGAATGGTTTCGATTAATTCGGCTATTGAGGTAGATGTTACGGGGCAAGTAAGTGCAGATTCTATTGGTTCGCAAATATTTTCTGGTGTTGGAGGACAAGTTGATTTTATATACGGATCATCTTTAAGTAAAGGTGGAAAATCGATTATTGCATTAACATCAACAACAGCAAAAGCTGCAAATAAAATAGTACCTTTCCTAAAACAAGGTGCAGGAATTGTGACGACAAGAGCGCATGTAAATTATATTGTAACGGAATATGGTGTTGCAAATGTATTCGGAAAAAATATTCGACAACGTGTAAAATCAATGGCTGAAATTGCACATCCAGATTTTAGAGAACAAATCGAAAAAGAATATTTTGAAGCGATTTCTTCTTAAAAATATGATATTGATAACCCGTAGTGCATTTAGTTAATATTAATTTTTAAGTTGT